>NZ_JBSFRK010000009.1:0-215245 GCF_053589195.1 Streptomyces sp. NPDC003379
CGGGGCAGTGCTCATTTTCCGGGCCGGAGAGGCGCCCAAAAGGGGCGCGGGGAACTGCGCGACCAGCCACGAATGGCCCGCGGACGATGACGAGCGGATGACGGCGAGCTGAATTGACGGGACAGGCCGAAGAGGCAGATTGACGGGACAGGCCGAAGAGGCGGCAGGAGAACCGCTCCCGTCGGCGCCGCGCTACCGTTTGACGGCGCAGAGGAGCCCATCCCCCACCGGCAGCAGCGACGGCACCAGATCCGCGCTCTCCCGTACCGCCCGCAGCAGCTCCCGCAGCCGCAGCACCTCCACGGGCTGCGGCCCGGAGTCCACGGTCCTGCCGTCCGCGAAGGCACCCTCGAAGCAGACGAGCCCGCCGGGCCTCAGCAGGCGCAACGATTCAGCGAGACATTCCAGGGACTCCATGCGGTCGCCGTCGCAGAACACGAGGTCGTAACCGCCGTCGGCGAGGCGCGGCAGCACATCGAGCGCACGCCCCGGGATGAACCGCGCGCGGTTCCCCGCGAAGCCGGCGGCGCGGAACGCCTGCCGGGCGAACTGCTGGTGGTCAGGCTCGGGATCCACGGTGGTCAGTACGCCGTCGGGCCGCATGCCGCGCAGCAGGTGAATGCCCGACACCCCCGACCCGGTACCGATTTCGGCCACCGCTTTCGCGTCAGCCGTGGCGGCGAGCATCCCCAGCGCGGCGCCGGTGCCGGGCGACACCGAGCGCAGCCCGGCCTCCCGGGCCCGGTCACGGGCCCAGCGCAGCGCCTCGTCCTCGGCGACAAAGGCGTCGGCGAACGCCCAGCTCGTCTGCCGGTTGCCGGTAATGGCCCTCTCCTGTCCCCGTGGTTGCCTGGCCGTGACTGTATCCGTTGGGGCCGGGAACTCGCAGATGGGACCGGGCGTTTATAGGGGGTGGGAGGACAGCGGGGGTAACGGATGGATCAAGACCGGAAGCGGGCGCGTCGAAGCGACAGGACACTCGCAGAGAAGCCCGTACCAAATTCACGTAAAAACGCTTATCCGGAGCTAACGGGCGAGGTGGTTATGGTAGGGGCTCCACTGGCCACCACCAGAGCCGACAGGGGAGGTGCGGCTGCGTCCGCGGATCGGGGAGGAGCGCTGCGGCGTTTTCTCGGGTTGGCGGGTGAGCCGAAATCCGTGACCGAGACTGCTGACCGCATCCGTGCCAACGACTCCGCTCAGACCGCGACCTTTGCCGCTGACGCGGAATCGCAGGCGTGGACTCCGCCCACCTGGGAGGAGATCGTCAGCACGCACAGCGGCCGCGTGTACCGCCTGGCGTATCGCCTGACCGGCAACCAGCACGATGCCGAAGACCTCACCCAAGAGGTCTTCGTCCGTGTCTTCCGGTCCCTTTCGACCTACACCCCCGGCACGTTCGAGGGCTGGCTGCACCGCATCACCACGAACCTCTTCCTGGACATGGTGCGCCGCAAGCAGCGCATCCGCTTCGACGCCCTCGGGGACGACGCGGCGGAGCGCCTGCCGAGCCGCGAGCCGTCGCCGCAGCAGGTGTTCAACGACACGCACTTCGACGCGGACGTCCAGCAGGCGCTGGACACCCTCGCGCCCGAATTCCGCGCCGCCGTGGTCCTCTGCGACATCGAGGGCCTTTCGTACGAGGAGATCGCCGCCACGCTGGGCGTCAAGCTCGGCACGGTCCGCAGCCGTATCCACCGGGGCCGCTCGCAGTTGCGCAAGGCCCTGCAGCACCGCTCTCCCGAAGCCCGCGCCGAGCGTCGTTCGCTCGCGGTCACCGGAGCCGTGGCGCTGGGAGGAGGGGGCGCGCCCGCGTGAGTGGATCACGGTCGAATCCCGCGGAGCGGCAACTGGCCGACGCGGAGCAGCATCTGGGAGACCGACTCGCCGCCCTGGTGGACGGGGAGTTGGGCCATGACGCGCGCGAGCGTGTCCTCGCGCATCTGGCGACCTGCCCGATGTGCAAGACCGAGGCCGACGCCCAGCGCCGGCTCAAGAGCGTCTTCGCGCAGGCGGCGCCGCCACCGCCCAGCGAGAGTTTCCTCGCCCGCCTCCAAGGTCTGCCGGCGGGCGGCTCCGAGCCGCCGCCCGGCGGTCCCGAACGCCCCGGTGACGGGGAGGGGTTCGCCACCGGATCATCCGGCTCCGCCGGTCTGCCGCGGCCCGGAATCTTCGGCGTGAGCACCGAGTCCTTCGTGGGGTATGTCCCGTCCGGCGTCCACGCGGCGGTGCTGCCGAGCGAGGGGCGCGGCTTCCGTATCCACGACGTCACCCGGCACGAGGGCGATCGCTCGCTCTGGCGCGGGCGCCGCTTCGCGTTCGCCGCGGCGGGCGCGGTGTCGCTGGCCGCGATCGCGCTGGGCGGCGTCACCACGGGCGCGCCCACCGACCCCGGTGACCCCCGCGCCGGCGGCTCCAAGGCCAACAGCAAGGTGACGCCGCAGCGCACCCAGGGCTCGGGTGTCACCGCGACCCCCGATTCGGTGCGGCGCCGCGGCGCCGGTAATCCGCTGTCGGCGCAGGGCCAGCGCCCCGGCGCCCTGTCGGCGCCGGTCGCGCCGACCGAGGTGACAGGACCGCTGCTGCCCGGCGCCGCGCGGCCGCCGCGCACGCATGACGCGGCGTATGAACTGACGTCGCCGCTGCTGGCAGGCGCCACCACGCTCTCCCCGCTGATACGCCCGCCGCAGCCGGTCCACCGCGCCCCCGTGAGGCCCGGCCTCGCGCGGCCGCCCGCGACGGGCCCCACGGGGGCGGGAGGCGCGGATCCGGTGAGCACCGCCGCCGCGTCCCCCGGTTCGGGTCCCCTACAGGGCACCTCGCAGGTCCACTGACGCGACGGGTGCCCTGCGCTTCGGCGCGGGAACCTGGTTGAATCTCGGTGGGCCGTGCCTGCCGGGGGGACTTGGCGGCGCGGAGTTCAGCATCTAATCGGCGTGCGCCGCGGGCCAGTTGTGGGGAGAGCATGGACGAGGGCAAGCCCACGAAGGCCAAGTGGTGGAGCCGCCCCCGGCCCAATACGCCGGGCCCCCTTGAGCCGGGGGCTGCCTCGGAGTGGGACGGGGCCCAGCAGCCTGGGGTGGCTCCCGAGCAGGGCGCTGCCCCGCCGGCGGAGGTCACCCACCAGTCCAGTACCGCGCCTGAACAGACCTGTGCCCCGCAGCCGGGGTCTGCCTCCGACTCGGACGTGGGCCCGCAGCCTGATGCCGCCCCTGAGCAGGTAGCTGCCTCGCAGCCGGGGTTGGCCTCGGAGTCGGGCGTGGGCCCGCAGCCGGGCGCCGCCCCTGCGCGGGGAGCTGCCTCGCAGCCGGGGTTGGCCTCGGAGTCGGGCGTGGGCCCGCAATCCGGCGCCGCCCCTGGGCAGGGCGCCGCCCCGTTGCAAGGTGCCGCCCCCGAGCCGGGTGCCGTCCCGACCCACCCCGCGCCGACCGTCCCCCCGCAGGGCACCCCGGCCGCCGGTGCCGTCCATTCCGGCGACGCCGCGCCGACCGAGCGGCCCCGCCCCCTGCATGACCCGGACCCGTACAGCACCCCGCCGTACGGCGAGCCGGGACCGTGGGCGCCCGCGCCCCCGGTACAGCACCCGATGGCGACCCCGGCCCACGGCACCTCACTCTCACCGGCCACGCACGGCGGCGCCCCGCCGCCCCACGCCACGTCAAGCGGCCCCGCGCCTGCCCCCGGAGCCACGCCTTCGCACGGCACGTCGGCCCCCACTTCGGTCCACGGCGCTCCGCTGCCCGCGGCCACGCACGGCGGCGCCCCGCCGCCCCACGCCACGTCAGGCAGCCCCGCGCCTGCCCCCGGAGCCACGCACGGCGGCGCCACGCCCCCACACGGCACCTCAGCCCCCGCCCCGGCCCATGGCGCCCCGCCCCCGCACGCCACCCACGTCCCCGCGCCGCTCCCCGGAGCCACGCCTCCGCAGCCCGTACCTATGCCCGCGCCGCTCCCCGGAGCAACGCCCCCGCACGCCGCACCTCCGCACGCCGCGCCCCCGCCCGCCCCTGCCCCAGGGTCCCCGTACGGCAGCAGTTCCCACGGCCCAGGCGTGCCCGCGGTGCCGCCCACGGAGCCTCAGGGCGGGCTCACCGCTCACCCGATGCAGGCTCAGGGCGCGCCCACAGCGCCGCCCGCGCAGCCACAGCGTGCCCTCGGTGTCGGCGCCCCCCGGCAGCCGTACGATCCCTGGAACGCGCCCCTTCAGCAGACCGGTGCGGTGCCTCCGGAGAGTGAGGAGAGGCAGCGCACGCGGGGCAGGCGGATCATCGTTGTCGGGGTTGCTCTGGTCGCCCTCGTGTCCGGGCTCATCGGCGGCGCGCTCGGGTCGTATCTGGAGCGCAACCGCGTCGACGCGATCGAACTCCCGCAGACCGACCCGGAGTCCAAGGACCGCCCCAGGGGCAGCGTGGCCGGTATCGCCGCCGCGGCGCTGCCCGGCGTCGTGACCCTGCACGTCAGAGGGGACTCGGCGCAGGGCACCGGCACCGGGTTCGTGCTCGACGGCAAGGGCCACATCCTCACCAACAACCACGTCGTGGAGCCCGCGGGCACCGGCGGCGAGATATCGGTGACGTTCAGCGGCGGCGAGACCGCCAAGGCGAAGGTCATCGGCCGCGACTCCGGTTACGACCTCGCGGTCGTCAAGGTCTCCAACGTGCGGGGCCTGAAGCCCCTGACCCTCGGCAACTCCGAGAACGTCCAGGTCGGCGACCCCGTCGTCGCCATCGGCGCCCCCTTCGACCTGGCGAACACCGTGACCTCCGGGATCATCAGCGCCAAGGAGCGGCCCATCACCGCGGGCGGCGAGAAGGGCGACGGCAGCGACGTCTCGTACGTCGACGCACTCCAGACCGACGCGCCCATCAACCCGGGCAACTCGGGCGGCCCGCTGGTCGACTCCAAGGCACGGGTCATCGGCATCAACAGCGCCATACGCTCCGCCGACGACGGCTCGGACTCGCGCGGCGGCCAGGCCGGCTCCATCGGCCTCGGCTTCGCCATACCGATCAACCAGGGCAAGCGCGTCGCCGAAGAGCTGATCAACTTCGGCAAGGCCACGCACCCGGTGATCGGGGTCACGCTCGACACCGAGTTCACCGGCGACGGCGCCCGCATCGCGGAGAAGGGCAAGGACGGCGGCCCCGCGGTCAACACGGACGGTCCCGGCGACAAGGCGGGCCTCAAGCCCGGCGACATCATCACCGAAGTGGACGGCGCCCCCGTGCACTCCAGCGACGAACTGATCGTCAAGGTCCGCGCCCACCGCCCCAAGGACCGCCTCGATCTGACGGTCGAGCGCGACGGCCGCGACCGCGAGGTGACCCTGGTGCTCGGCTCGGCGGACGGTGACTGAGTAAAGGGCCGGCCACGTCCTTCCCCGTTGTCGTGCAGCGGCTACCGGACAGACATGAGCGCCGGGTACCGTGGACACGGTCCAGACCTCGGACGACGACCTGTTGCGGGCTGAGGACATCGCAAGGAGCTCTAGGTGTTCAATGACATTGGCGCACTCGAGATAGTGGCGCTGGTCGTCCTCGCCGTGCTCATCTTCGGCCCCGACAAGCTGCCGAAGGTCATCCAGGACGTCTCCCGCACGATCCGCAAGATCCGCGAGTTCTCGGACAGCGCGAAGGCGGACATAAGGGAAGAGCTGGGGCCGGAGTTCAAGGACTTCGAGTTCGATGACCTGAACCCCAAGAAGTTCATCCGCAAGCAGCTCGACAACGACGAGCTGGGGCTCAAGGAGATCCGCAACGGCTTCGACCTGAAGAAGGAGATGAACGAGGTCGCGGACGCCGTGCACGGCCGTGACAGCGACTCCTCCGACGCCGGTTCCCAGGCCGCCGCGGCGGCCTCCTCCGGCGGGGCCCGCGTGGACATGCGGAAGAAGTCCGAGGAACCCACGAAGGCCGACTCCGGCGACCGCCCGCCGTTCGACGCGGACGCCACCTGAGGCAGCGCCTGAACACTCGCCGCCGATCGGTGTGGCTATCCTGCCTTGTTGTCCGGCGTGAGGACGCCCGAGGGGGGTGGGCCGCTCCGGACGGACGAGAGCGAGGAGGCGGCCGGGTACATGGAGACGACAAGTCGGGTAGGCGCGCAGGCGCCGGCCGCGGAGGGCGCCGCAGAAGCGGTGCCCTCCGCCCGGCGCACGGTCGACGGCTACCTGCTGGCGCCCTTCCCCTGGTACGGCCTTGACGAGGCCTTCACGGGGCAGCGCTGGCTGATGCAGGTCGGCGCGACAGCGGACGGTTCCGTGGAGCACGGTTCGATCGGCCACGGGGACGAACCGTCGGTCCGCCCCGAGGGAAGCCTCGGCGACAGCGACAAGGAACGCTACGCGGTGGTGGTGACCGTCGCGGCCAACCCGGTGCGGCGCAGCTCGGACGGCACGGGCGTCCTGGAGGCCACGTCGGTCTCCTCGGCGGCCTGGCTCGCCGGCGTCGGTCTGCTCTCGTACACCTGGCCGGGGCAGATGGACCACACTCGGCGCGACGACTGGCTGGACCAGCAGACGGAGACGGCCTGGGTCCTCGCGGACGACCTGGAGGGCGCGGACTGGTCGACGCTTTCGCTGCCCGTGGACGGGGTGCCCACGCCCTTCCACTACCGCGAGTCCGAGTACGGGTGGGTCCTCGCCGGTTCCACGAAGGGGAGCGTCCACCTGGGCGCCTATGGGCGCGGCATGAGCGCGTACGGCCTCGGCTTCTCCGTCATCGAGGACATCGGGGCGTACGCGTAGCGCTGCGTGGGGCGCGGGGTTCTGCGCGGGCCCGTCGTGGCTGGTCGCACAGTTCCCCGCGCCCCTTCGGGGCGCGCCCCCGGATCAGAACTTGTTGCGCGGCGTGATCCCCAGCGACATGCCCGACAGGCCGCGCCGGCGGCCGCCCAGCTTGCCCGCGATCGTGCGCAGCGCCGAACCGGCCGGCGACTCCGGGTCCGTCAGGACGACCGGCCTGCCCTCGTCGCCGCCCTCGCGCAGCCGCACGTCGATCGGGATGGAGCCGAGGACCGGCACCGTGGCGCCCGTCGTCTTCGTGAGGCCCTCGGCGACCCTCTGGCCGCCGCCCGAGCCGAACACGTCGACCATCTCGCCGCAGTGCGGGCAGGGCAGCCCCGACATGTTCTCGACGACGCCCACGATCTTCTGGTGGGTCTGTACGGCGATGGAGCCGGCCCGCTCGGCGACCTCGGCCGCCGCCTGCTGAGGCGTCGTCACGACGAGGATCTCGGCGTTCGGGACGAGCTGCGCCACGGAGATCGCGATGTCGCCGGTGCCCGGCGGCAGGTCGAGGAGCAGCACGTCGAGGTCGCCCCAGTAGACGTCCGCGAGGAACTGCTGGAGGGCGCGGTGCAGCATCGGGCCGCGCCATACGACCGGGGCGTTGCCCGGGGTGAACATGCCGATGGAGATGACCTTCACGCCGTGCGCGGACGGCGGCATGATCATGTTCTCGACCTGGGTGGGCTTGCCGTCGGCGCCCAGCATGCGGGGCACGGAGTGGCCGTAGATGTCCGCGTCCACGACGCCGACCTTCAGGCCGTCCGCCGCCATCGCGGCCGCGAGGTTCACCGTCACCGAGGACTTGCCGACGCCGCCCTTGCCGGACGCGACCGCGTAGACCCGGGTGAGCGAGCCGGGTTTGGCGAAGGGGACCTCGCGCTCGGCGGTGCCGCCGCGCAGCGCGGACGCCAGCTCCTTGCGCTGCTCGTCGCTCATCACGTCGAGGGTGACGTCGACACGCGTGACGCCTTCGACGGCGGCGACCGCGTCGGTCACGTTCTTGGTGATGGTCTCGCGCATCGGGCAGCCGGAGACCGTCAGGTACACGGTGACCGCTACCGCCCCATCAGCGGAGATATCTACCGATTTGACCATCCCCAACTCGGTGATGGGTCGCTGGATCTCCGGGTCGTTCACCGTCGCCAGTGCTTCACGCACCGCGTCTTCCGTAGCCATACGCCGATAGTACGGCGCGGTAACCCCGCCCGGGAAAGGGCCGTCAGCGGTCGCCTGCGTCACGTCCGCGCTCGGCCCGCTGCTCCTCCAGCTCCTTGGCCAGATCCTGGAGCTCGGAGCGGATCCAGTCCCGCGTCGCCACCTCGCCGAGGCCCATGCGCAGCGAGGCGATCTCGCGGGTGAGGTACTCGGTGTCCGCGATGGACCGCTCGTTCTGTTTGCGGTCCTGTTCGAGGTTGACCCGGTCGCGGTCGTCCTGACGGTTCTGCGCGAGGAGGATCAGCGGGGCCGCGTACGACGCCTGGAGCGAGAGCATCAGCGTGAGGAAGATGAACGGGTACTGGTCGAAGCGCAGGTGATCGGGGGCCGCGATGTTCCACACCACCCACAGGATGATGACGACCGTCATCCAGACGATGAACCTGCCGGTGCCCAGGAAGCGCGCGATGCGCTCCGAGAGCCTCCCGAACGCCTCAGGGTCGTAGTCGGGCAGCAGCTTGGGCCGCGGGGTGCGTGGCTGGTCGAGGCGGAACCGTGGGCTCCTGGGCTCGGCGCGGTTCTCGCGCTCCCGGTCAGCCGCCGCCATGGTCCGCTGCCTCCTCTTCCAGGTGGAACTCCGTCTCGCGCCAGTCCTCGGGCAGCATGTGGTCCAGTACGTCGTCGACGGTGACCGCCCCGAGCAGCGCGCCTCCCTCGTCGACGACGGGCGCCGCCACCATGTCGTACGCCGCGAAGAACCCGGCGACGGTGGGCAGCGTGGCGCCCGGCGCGAGCGGTTGCAGATCGTCGTCGAGGATCGAGCCGACGAGCGTGTACGGCGGGTCGCGCAGCAGCCGCTGGAAGTGCACGGTGCCCAGATACTTGCCCGTCGGTGTCTCGTCGGGCGGACGGCATACGTACACCTGTGCGGCGAGGGCGGGGGAGAGGTCCTCCTTGCGCACGCGTGCGAGGGCGTCGGCGACCGTCGCGTCCGGGCGCAGCACGATCGGCTCCGTGGTCATCAGGCCGCCGGCCGTGCGCTCCTCGTACGCCATCAGGCGCCGCACGTCGGCCGCGTCGTCCGGCTGCATCAGGGTGAGCAGGCGCTCCTTGTCGTCCTCGGGCAGCTCGGCGAGGAGGTCGGCGGCGTCGTCGGGGTCCATGGCCTCCAGGACGTCGGCGGCACGTTCCTCCTTGAGCTTGCCGAGGATCTCGATCTGGTCGTCCTCGGGGAGCTCTTCGAGGACGTCGGCGAGCCGGTCGTCGTCGAGGGCGGCGGCCACTTCGGCCCGCCGCTTCGGCGACAGGTGGTGCAGGACGTTGGCGAGGTCGGCGGGGCGCAGCTGTTCGAAGGTGGCGAGGAGGTTCTCGGCGCCCTGACCGTGCTCTTCGAGCGAGAAGCCGTCGACGGCGGACCAGTCGACGGTGAGCGTCTCGCCCTTGCGCCGAAACGTTCCGCCTTTCCCTTTGCGTACGAAGACACGGTCGATCTCCCAGTCGCGGCGGGCCGGCAGCTGCTGGACGGCCACGTCGAGGACGGTCACCTCCTCGCCGGTCTCCACGAGGTGGACGCGGCGGTCGAGCATCTCGCCGAGGACGAGCCGCTCGGTGGGCCGCTGCTCGAAGCGCCGCACGTTGACCACGCCGGTGGTGATGACCTGGCCCGACTCGATGCCGGTGACACGGGTCATGGGCAGGAAGATGCGGCGCCGGGTGGCCAGCTCGACGACGAGACCGAGCAGCCGAGGTGGCTTGCGGCCGACACGGAGTATCGCCACCAGGTCACGCACCCGCCCGACCTGGTCGCCGTTGGGGTCAAAGACGGGGATGCCGGCGAGGTGCGAGACGAAGACCCGGGGGGCGCCTGCCGCCATGCGTGCGCCTCCTTCTCACGAGCCGAAGTAATTCCTGCCGTTCTGTCCGGCAATACGGACTTCAGGCTAGCCCGTCCCGGTCGGATACGCCCCGGCGGAGGGTCCGTACGGACTGGCGCCGAACCGCTCGGCCGACACAGGTACGCTGCCGTACTGCCGAAGCCGTAGAGGTCGTCCGCACGAGAGGCAGCGCCACCTGTGACCGCACTTCCCCTGGCCAGCCGAGCCCGCAGGGCAGCGTTCGTGAGCGCGGTGTGCGCGGGCCTGGTCGCGGCGGTCGCGAGTCTGACCGGCTGCGGCGGCAGCGCCGAGGACGATCCGGACGCGGGTACGAACGGCGTGGGGAAGCTGTCGGCGCCGAAGATCCAGAGCAAGTCGTCCCGGATGGCGGAGGCGGCGTCGGCGGTCCGGCTCTCCGGGACGGTGGTGAGCAAGGGCAACACGTACACCCTCGACATGCGCCTCAAGGACGAGGGCGGCACGGGCTCGGTCACCTCCAAGGGGCAGACGTTCCAGCTGCTGCGCGTCGGGGAGCAGCTGTTTCTGAAGGCCGACTCGGGGTTCTGGACGCACGAGAGCGGCCAGGGTGAGGGAACGCCCCAGAAGGCGGACGAGACCGCGGCGGCCAAGCTCGACGGCAAGTACGTGAAGGTCCCGCAGGGCGATCCCGCCTACCAGCAGCTGAGCGGCTTCACGGACAAGGACGTGCTCCTGGACGGCATGTTCACGCTGCACGGCCGGCTCGCCAAGGGGGACCGCGGCGAATCGGGCACCGTACGCACCATCAAGATCACCGGCGACAAGGGCGCGGGCGGCACGCTGAGCGTCTCCCTGGACGGAAAGCCGTACCCCCTGCGCCTGGAGCGGGGCGGTCACGCGGGCACCCTCAAACTCACCGACTGGAACAAGGACTTCCCCCTCCAGGAGCCACCGAAGACCGAGATGGTCGACTACGGCAGACAACTCCCGACGTCATAGGAGGAAGCAAGCCCCGAAGGGGCGAGCTTTCCGGGGCGCGGGGAACTGCGCGAGCGACCAAAACCCACCCGCGGGGCGAGGACGAACCGGCCCTCAACGGCGCTTGCGCCGGAACAACAACCGAGGAAGCCCCGCAGGCACAGCCTGCCGCGTCGTAGCCCCAGTGACCAAGGGCGCCGCGGCAAGAGACCCCGAGGGCAACTCGCCCACCGCCCCACGCGGAGTGAGCCGCACGACACGGCACTCCGAAGCCCACCGCGAAGCGATCCGCTCCGCGTCCACCGCGTTGAGCCGCTTCCCCTTGAGCTCGGCGACAGCCGCCTTCCACGCCTCGGACCCAGGCGCGAGTTCCCGTACGGTCGCCGTCCAGGCGACGACCCGCCCGCCCTTGTCCTTGCTGCGTACGGTGACCTCGGCGAGCCCCCCGTCGACGAGCCCCGGCAGCGGCTGCTCGCCGGGGCCGTCGCCGACGACGTGCGCCGCACCGTCGTGCCAGACGTGCCACAGGGCCCGAGCGGGCGATCCCTCACCCTGCACCCAGATGAGGCCGGACTTCTTACCGGCCTCCTCAATGAGGGCGCGGCCGAGCAGCGGGTCAGCAGTCAGCGGGTCAGCAGTCATGGCGGCAGCCTATCGGTGGCGCTCAGAGCCAGCCGTTGCGCTTCAGGGTCCGGTGGATCGCGAAGCAGACGCCGCCGATGAGGGCGAGCACCATCGGATAGCCGAACCGCCAGTGGAGCTCCGGCATGTGGTCGAAGTTCATGCCGTACACCCCGCAGACGGCGGTCGGCACCGCGATGATCGCCGCCCACGAGGTGATCTTGCGCATGTCCTCGTTCTGCGCGACGGCGGCCTGCGCGAGGTTCGCCTGGAGGATCGAGTTGAGCAGCTCGTCGAAGCCGATGACCTGCTCCTGGACGCGCGTGAGGTGGTCGGCGACGTCACGGAAGTACTTCTGGATGTCGGGGTCGACGAGCCGCATCGGCCGCTCACTGAGCAGCAGCATGGGCCGCAGCAGTGGCGAGACGGCCCGCTTGAATTCGAGGACCTCGCGCTTGAGCTGGTAGATCCGCCCGGCGTCGACGCCGCGCGCGGACCCCTTGCCCTTGCTCGGCGCGGAGAAGACCTCCGTCTCGACCTCGTCGATGTCGTCCTGCATCGCGTCGGCGACCGCGAGATAGCCGTCGACGACGTGGTCGGCGATGGTGTGCAGGACGGCGGAGGGCCCCTTGGCGAGCAGCTCGGGGTCGTCCTGGAGGCGGCGGCGCAGGGCGCGCAGCGAACCGTGGCCGCCGTGCCGGACGGTGATGAAGAAGTCCCGTCCGGTGAAGCACATCACCTCGCCGGTCTCCACGACCTCGCTGGTGGCGGTGAGTTCGGCGTGCTCGACGTAGTGGATGGTCTTGAAGACGGTGAACAGCGTGTCGTCGTAGCGCTCCAGCTTGGGCCGCTGGTGGGCGTGGACGGCGTCCTCGACGGCGAGGGGGTGCAGCCCGAACTCGGCCGCGATACCGGCGAATTCGGCCTCGGTCGGCTCGTGCAGACCGATCCAGGCGAAGCCGCCCTCGCGGCGTACGTGGAGCATCGCCTCGTGCGGGGTCAGGGTGTCGGCGCACTCCACGCGCCGGCCGTCCTGGTAGACGGCGCAGTCGACGACGGCGGACGCGGCGTCACGGGTCGCGTCGTAGGAGTCGTACGAGGAGGTGGGCGAGGCGGGGTAGGCGGTGCCGTCCTTGCGGAGCGAGGGGCGGACGGCGGCACGAAGGTCGCGGATCATCGACATGGGCAGGCTCCTTCGAGGGAGGCCGCCTACGACGGTTGGAACTGCCCGGAATGGGGACGTCCTGCTGCGGGATGTTTGGCACGTCCACAAAGCGGGGAGCACCGCACCGTCGCGGTGGCAGCTTCGCTACTGACACAGATCAGAGAACTCAGACAGATCAGGTGGAAACGAAGTGCTCTTCCGTCGCACACGGCACGGACACCGCATGCGGTGCATGCGGGGCGTGAGTGTGCTTCTGCAGCTACCGGGCTGCGTGATTCACCGGGCGGAAGAGCGGGTGGTACTGCACGGTCGACTTCGTTCCATTGCAGCCCCACCTCCTCCGGCCGGTCCCCCGTAAGGGAAGTCCGATGCGCCCTCTGCGCCCGTGGCGCAGAGTCAGTGTCTGTCAGCAGGGCTTGAAAGCGACGCTTCTGCGTGCTGCCCTGACCAGCGGCCAACACTATCAGCCGACTGAAGTGTCAAGTCCCCGCTTTACCCTTCACTGACGAGTTCTATGCTCACGTCATGGCTGATGTTCTTGCGCTGGTCGAAGCCCGTCTCCGTACTGGCCTGGGGGAACCGGACGCGCGCGCCGCGGTGACCTTCCTCGGAACCGACCGCGTCGAAGTGCTGCGGTTCACCGACGGGGACGTAGTGCGCTACGCCACGCTCGGTATGGCGGCCCAGCCGATGACCGACCCCACCGCCGCGCTCGCCGACCCCGTCAAGGGGCCGCGCGCCGAGCTGGTGCTCTCCGTACGAGGCGGACTCGCCGATACGGACAAGGTGCTGCGCCCCCTGGCGGTGCTGGCCGCGTCGCCGCAGGTGGAGGGCCTGGTCGTGGCGCCCGGCGCCTCGCTGGACGTAGGGGAACCGCTCTGGCCGGGCGCGCCGTTCACCTCGGTCCTGGTCGCGGAGTCCGGCGGCCTGGTGGAGGACCTGGACCTCGACGACCCGATGGATCCCGTGCGGTTCCTGCCGCTGCTGCCCATGACCCCGAACGAGGCCGCGTGGAAGCGGGTGCACGGCGCGGCGGCCCTCCAGGAGCGCTGGCTGAACAGCGGAACGGACCTGCGCGATCCGCTGCGCAAGTCCGTGTCCCTGGACTGAACCCCTGAACGCTGAAATCCCTGAACGGCGGCGTCAGTTGGCGAAGACGCCGACGCCGGCCACCGGCCGGGGCGCGTCGGAGACGCCGAGGGCCGGCTCGGTGTAGACGGTGTTGTTCACGCCGATGAAGCGCCCGACAGGACCGTGCAGACGAGCCCGATGCCCATGAAGGCGACGACGGAGGCGCCCGCCGTGGCCCAGACGGCCTTCGGCTGCCGCAAAGCGAGTGCTAGCTACATCTAAGTTTTCCTGGTGACAGGGCCACCGGACGGGTGATCGTCCTTGACGGGGCGACGACCGGAGAGGACCGTTGGTCGCTATGAGGGGCGAACCCAGTTGCCCGAAGTGTGGTGGCCGGGTCAGGGCTCCCGGTCTCTTTGCCGACTCCTGGCAGTGCGATGTGCACGGCACCGTGCACCCGCTGCAGCCCGTGCTCCCGCCCAGCGTCGAGGCCCTCCAGGTCGTCGTGCACCGCGCGCAGGTGCCGGTGTGGATGCCGTGGCCCCTGCCGGTCGGCTGGCTGTACACGGGCGTGGCCTGCGCGGGCGACGACCGGAGCGGCGGGCGCGCCACCGCCGTGGCCTGCTCGGGACCCGCGCCGCTCGGCGGCGTCGGCGAGCTGGTGCTCGTCGCCGAGGAACTGGGCGTCGGCCTCGGCGCGCGGTATGCGGGCGTCGACGGTCCCGACCCCGGCCCCTATATGAGCGTGGAGAAGCCGCCGCAGACCAAGGTCCTCGCCGCCGGGCGGCCCACGCCGCTGTGGCACCTGTCGGGCACGCCGGACGACCGCGCCGTCTTCGCGGGCGAGGCGCGGGGCCTGTGGCTGTGGGCCATCGCGTGGCCGGAGCAGTCGGGGCTCCTCATGTACGACGAGCTGGTGCTGACCGACCTGCGGGACGCGGGCGCCGAGACGGACCTGGTGCCGTGCGGGGCGCTCTCGCCGCGGCTGCTCATGCCTTGAGGGGGCGGGCGGCGGAGCGTTCGATTCCCGTTATCCTTGAGCGTCCCCTTCGTCCACCCCGTCAGAGCCTGGAGTCAGCCCCGTGCGCATCGATCTGCACACTCACTCCACCGCGTCCGACGGCACGGACACCCCGGCCGAACTGGTACGGAACGCGGCAGCCGCCGGTCTCGACGTCGTCGCGCTGACCGACCACGACACGACGCGCGGCCACGCCGAGGCGATCGCCGCCCTGCCCCCCGGCCTGACCCTCGTCACCGGCGCCGAGCTGTCCTGCCGCCTCGACGGCGTGGGCCTGCACATGCTGGCGTACCTCTTCGACCCCGAGGAGCCGGAGCTCTCCCGCGAGCGCGAGCTGGTGCGCGACGACCGGGTGCCGCGCGCCAAGGCGATGGTCGGCAAGCTTCAGGAGCTCGGCGTGGACGTGACCTGGGAGCGGGTCGCGCGCATCGCGGGCGACGGCTCGGTCGGCCGCCCGCACATCGCCGAGGCCCTCGTCGAGCTGGGCGTCGTGCCCACCGTCTCCGACGCCTTCACACCGCAGTGGCTCGCCGACGGCGGCCGCGCGTACGCCGAGAAGCACGAACTGGACCCCTTCGACGCGATCCGCCTGGTCAAGGCGGCCGGCGGCGTCACCGTCTTCGCGCACCCCGCCGCCGTCAAGCGCGGCCAGGTGGTGCCCGAGAACGCGATAGCGGAACTCGCCGCGGCGGGCCTCGACGGCATCGAGGCCGACCACATGGACCACGCCCCCGAGACCCGCACCCGGCTGCGCGGCCTCGCCGCGGACCTCGGTCTGCTGGTCACCGGATCCAGCGACTACCACGGCAGCCGCAAGACGTGCGTGCTCGGGGAGTTCACCACCGACCCCGAGATCTACGGCGAGATCACGCGCCGGGCCACAGGGGCGTTCCCCGTGCCCGGAGCGGGCGGAGGCCCGGCGGCGTAAGCCCCGCGCTCGCGCGCACCCCTTCTCCCCGCTCCACAGTTCCGTTCCCCTCCCTCCCTCTCTCCCTCTCCCTCGCTCCACTGTTCCGCTGCTGCGTGCCGGTGGTCGCCGTGCCCCGCGCCCGGCGGTGTCCGGTGCGGCTCCTTCGTACGACTCTCCGCAAGGCCATCACTGTGTTCGACGTCGCCGTCTTCGGCTCCCTTTTCCTCACGCTCTTCGTGATCATGGACCCCCCTGGGATCACCCCGATCTTCCTCGGCCTGACCGCGGGCCGACCCGCCAAGGTGCAGCAGCGGATGGCCTTCCAGGCTGTCTGTGTCGCCTTCGGCGTCATCGCGGTCTTCGGCCTGGTGGGCCACCAGATCCTCGACTACCTGCACGTCTCCGTCCCGGCGCTGATGATCGCGGGCGGGCTCCTGCTGCTGCTCATCGCGCTCGACCTGCTCACCGGCAAGACGGACGAGCCGAAGCAGACCAAGGACGTCAATGTCGCACTCGTACCGCTCGGCATGCCGCTGCTCGCGGGGCCCGGCGCGATCGTCTCGGTGATCCTCGCCGTCCAGGACGCCGACAGCGTCGGCACGCAGCTCTCCGTCTGGTCGGCGATCGTGGCGATGCACGTGGTGCTGTGGCTGGTGATGCGGTACTCACTGCTGATCATCCGCGTCATCAAGGACGGCGGCGTGGTGCTCGTGACGCGGCTCGCGGGCATGATGCTCTCCGCGATCGCGGTGCAGCAGATCATCAATGGCGTGACGCAGGTGATCAACGGGAGCTGACGCCCGGCCCGCTCCGGGCCCGGACGCACGAAGGGCCCCCGTACGGCTTCCGTACGGGGGCCCTGCGACGTCTGCGTTACGAGGCCGAGGATTCGGCCGGTCGGATGTAGATGCGCTGGCCTATCGCTGCGGCCTGCTGCACGATCCGATTGACGGAGGCGGCGTCCACGACGGTGCTGTCCACGGCGTTGCCGTCGACGTCATCGAGTCGCATGATTTCGAAGCGCATGAGGCTTCTCCCTTCGTCTGGTCATCCTCCTGAAGGAGAACTACTGGAGATGGCCAGGCTGTTTCCTGCCCATGAAGTGTCGGTTGCGGGTCTACAGTGCCCCGCGTTCCTGATGGGTACAACGAGTTGCCCCCTGCAAACATTCCCTACGCTAAGGAAATTTTTCGGGAACCTAATTACCCATGGGTAGCGGCACCGGTTGTGTTCGCTGTGTGACCAGCGGGAGACTGGGTTCCCTATGAACGACGACGTCGAAGACAGAGCCGCCGATGACGGTGCGGCCCACATCAGCGCTCAGCTGGAGCGCGCCAACGGGCTGCTCGCACGCGTGCTCGCCGAGGTGGCGAAGACCCCGTCCACGCACGCGATTTTCGTCGACGCCGGGTACCTGTACGCGGCCGCGGGCCGGCTCGCCGCCGGGACCGAGGACCGGCGCTCCTTCGACCTCGACGCCGAAGGACTCATCGAGGCACTGATCGACAAGGCCCGCACGATCTTCGCGGACAGCCGTCTGCTGCGCGTCTACTGGTACGACGGTGCCAGGCGCCGCATCCACACCACCGAGCAGCAGTCGATCGCGGAGCTGCCCGACGTCAAGGTCAGGCTCGGCAACCTGAACGCCAACAACCAGCAGAAGGGCGTCGACTCCCTCATCCGCAGCGACCTGGAGTCACTGGCCCGGCACCGCGCCATCAGCGACGCGGCGCTCATCGGCGGCGACGAGGACCTGGTCTCGGCGGTCGAGGCGGCGCAGGGGTACGGGGCGCGGGTGCACCTGTGGGGCATCGAGGCGCCCGACGGGCGCAACCAGGCGGAGCCGCTGCTCTGGGAGGTCGACAGCCAGCGGACGTTCGACCTCGACTTCTTCAAGCCGTACGTGTCGCGGCGCGTCGCCGCCACGGTGTACGAGGCGGGGCCCACCGCGCAGCGGCCCTCCCGCGAGGACGTCCGCTTCGTCGGTGCGCAGATCGCCGCGAAGTGGCTCGCGGCGCGGGGGCGGGACGCGCTGGTGGGGCTGCTGCCGGGGCATCCGTATCTGCCGGGGTCGGTGGACCAGGAGCTGCTGGTGGAGGCGGAGCGGCTGCTGCAGTACTCGTTGCGGGGACAGTCGGATCTGCGGCGGGCCCTGCGGGACGGGTTCTGGGACCATTTGCGTACGCAGTACTGAGGACCGTCCCCTGGGGCCTGGGGGGGTGCCTGAGGGTTACTGGGCTTCCTCCCAGAAGCTGATCAGGGCCGCGGCTGTCTCCTCGGGGCGGTCCGTGTTGGGGGAGTGCTCGGCGCCGTGGATCACCGTGCGGCGGGCGTCCAGGCGGCGTGCCATGTCGTCCAGGAGCGGGACGGGCCACGTGTCGTCGCGCTCGCCCGAGATGACGTGCTTGGGCAGCGGTACGGCGGCCAGTTCCGCCACGCGGTCCGGCTCCGTGGAGAGCTGCCTGCCGGTGGCGATGAGCTGAGCGGGGTTGTGGCGCAGCCAGCGGGCGCGCAGGGCCTCGCTGTCGTCCGCGCCGTCCGCCCGGGCGCCGCCGGTGTCCGCGTCCTCCGGGGGCGGCGGCTCCATGGCCCGCATCGCCTGCCACACCTCGTCCATCGACAGCACCGCGAGGGCGTCCGCCAGCATCTTGGCGCGGGACTGCTGGGCCGGGGTGATCGCGGCGGGGCCCGAGGACATCAGGGTCAGCGAGGCGAAGGCGCCGGGCGCCAGGAGTGTGGCGGCGCGGGCGATCTGGCCGCCCAGGGAGTGGCCCAGGAGGTGGAGCGGCGCCGCCTCTGCCGGCGCTGCCGTCTGTGTCAGCGCTGCCGTCTGCGTCAGCGCTGCCGTCTGCGCGAGGACGTCGCGGGCCAACTCCTCCTGGGCGTAAGCCGATTCGTCGTCGGGGCCGGTCGTCTCGTACTGGCCGCGACCGTCCACGGCGACGACGCGGTAGCCGGCGGTGGCCAGGGGCTCCAGGAGGGCGATGAAGTCCTCCTTGCTGCCGGTGAAGCCGGGGAGCAGGAGGGCGGTTCCTCTGACCTTGGTGCCCTTGGTGCCCCTGGCGTTCTCGGTGCTCTTGGGCGGGAGCGCGTCCAGGACGGCGAAGTCGCCGCGGGCGGTGTGGAGCGTGTGCGGGGTCGTGCACGGGGGTGGTGTGAAGGTGGGAGGCCTGCTCATGTGCCCGAGGCTATCTTGGGGGTGGGTCGGCTGTGCTCGGGGTCTTGGTGTGCTGTGCTTCGCCGCTCCGCGGCGGTTCCCCACCCATCCGCCCGTTAGCCCCGTAGCACCATCGCCCCGTAGGGACCAACCCCGCTGGGGCAGGGGTGCAGGGACGGCGAAGGCCCGCCCCAGGGATGGGGCGGGCCTTCGTGGCGTGGAGGAGGGAGACTCAGCTCTCCGCGGTCTCCACGGACGCTGCCTTCTTGCGCGTCCGCCGACGCGGCGCCGGGGCCTGGGCCTCGGTCACCTCCGCCGGGGCGACAACAGCAGCCTTGCGCGTACGGCGACGCGGCTTCGGCTCCTCCGTCGACTGCGCGGGAATCTCCGCCTCGGCGACCTTGCGGGTCTTCCGCTTCGGCTTCTCCGTCTCGGCCTCCGGTACGGCGGCCTCGGTCGCCACGGTCTCCGCGGCCTTGCGGGTGCGGCGCTTGGGCTTCTCTTCGGCCGGGGCTTCCGCCTCGGTCGGCACCGCTTCGGCGGCCTTGCGGGTGCGGCGCTTCGGCTTCTCCGCGATCGGGGTCTCTGCCTCGGTCGCCACGGTCTCCGCGGCCTTGCGGGTGCGGCGCTTCGGCTTTTCCTCGGCCGGGGCTTCCACCTCGGTCGCCACGGTCTCCGCCACCTTGCGGGTGCGGCGCTTCGGCTTCTCGGCGGCCGGGGTCTCTGCCTCGGTCGCCATCGTTTCGGCGGCCTTGCGGGTGCGCCGCTTGGGCTTCTCCGTCTCGGCCTCCGGTACGGCGGCCTCGGTCGCCACGGTCTCCGCGGCCTTGCGGGTGCGGCGCTTGGGCTTCTCTTCGGCCGGGGCTTCCGCCTCGGTCGGCACCGTTTCGGCGGCCTTGCGGGTGCGGCGCTTCGGCTTCTCCGCGGCCGGGGCCTCAACCTCGGTCGCCTCGGTCGCCTCGGTCGCCACGGTCTCTGCGGCCTTGCGGGTCTTCCGCTTGGGCTTCTCCGTCTCGGCCTCCGGTACGGCGGCCTCGGTCGCCACGGTCTCCGCGGCCTTGCGGGTGCGGCGCTTGGGCTTCTCCGCGACCGGGGCTTCCTCCGGCTCCGTAGCCGTGACTGTGGCCGTGGCCACGTTCTCGGGCGCGTTCTCGGTCGTACTCGGCGCTTCCGACGCCGCGCCGCCACGCGTCCGACGGCGGCGACGCGGGGTACGCGGCTCCGTCGGCTCAGTGGTGACCTCGGTGGTGACCTCTGCGGTCGAAGCCACCGGAGTTACCGGAGTGACAGGAGTAGCCGGAGCGGCCGACTCCGTGGTCTGGGGCGCCGTCGTTTCCAGGGGGCTGCCCGCCCGCGTACGGCGGCGACGCCGCGGCGTACGCGCGGGGCGCTCCCCCTCGGTCGGAGCGGACGCCGGGCCCGAGGCGGAACGGTCGCGGTCCTGCGTACGACCACCGGCACGGTCAGCGCGGCCGGCACGGTCGCTACGGTCCCCCCGGCCGGGACGGCCACCGCCGCGACCACGGCCACCGGTCTCGCCGAGGTCCTCGATCTGCTCCGCGCCCAGACCCGCACGGGTCCGCTCGGCACGCGGCAGGACACCCTTGGTGCCCGCCGGGATCTTCATCTCCTCGTACAGGTGAGGAGAGCTGGAGTACGTCTCGACCGGGTCGTTGAAGCCCAGGTCCAGCGCCTTGTTGATCAGCTGCCAGCGCGGGATGTCGTCCCAGTCGACCAGCGTGATCGCGATGCCCTTGGCGCCCGCGCGGCCGGTGCGGCCGATGCGGTGGAGGTACGTCTTCTCGTCCTCCGGCGACTGGTAGTTGATGACGTGCGTGACGCCCTCGACGTCGATGCCGCGCGCGGCGACGTCGGTGCAGACGAGCACGTCGACCTTGCCGTTGCGGAACGCCCGCAGGGCCTGCTCGCGCGCGCCCTGGCCGAGGTCGCCGTGGACGGCGCCCGAGGCGAAGCCGCGCTTCTCCAGCTGCTCCGCGATGTCGGCGGCGGTGCGCTTGGTGCGGCAGAAGACCATCGCGAGCCCACGGCCGTCGGCCTGCAGGATGCGGGAGATCATCTCCGGCTTGTCCATGTTGTGCGCGCGGTAGACGAACTGCGCGGTGTTCGCGACCGTCTGGCCCTCGTCGTCCGGCGCGGTGGCGCGGATGTGCGTGGGCTGCGACATGTAGCGACGGGCGAGGCCGATGACGGCGCCCGGCATGGTCGCCGAGAACAGCATCGTCTGGCGCTTCGGCGGAAGCATGTTGATGATCTTCTCGACGTCGGGCAGGAAGCCCAGGTCGAGCATCTCGTCGGCCTCGTCGAGGACCAGGCACTTGACGTGCTTGAGGTCGAGCTTGCGCTGGCCCGCCAGGTCGAGGAGACGACCGGGGGTGCCGACGACGATGTCGATGCCCTTCTTGAGGGCCTCGACCTGCGGCTCGTAGGCACGGCCGCCATATATGGCGAGGACGCGGACGTTGCGCGCCTTGCCGGCGGTCAGCAGGTCGTTCGTCACCTGCTGGCAGAGCTCGCGGGTGGGGACGACGATGAGGGCCTGCGGCGCCTCGGTCAGCTGCTCGGGCTCGGCGCGGCCCGCCTCGACGTCGGCGGGGACGATCACGCGCTCCAGGAGCGGAAGGCCGAAGCCGAGCGTCTTGCCGGTGCCGGTCTTGGCCTGGCCGATGACGTCCGAGCCGGAAAGGGCGACGGGGAGTGTCATCTCCTGGATGGGGAAGGGGTTGACGATGCCGACGGCTTCGAGGGCCTCGGCTGTCTCGGGAAGAATCCCGAGATCTCGGAAAGTCGTAGTCAGGGCTATGCCTCTTCTGTGAGACGCGGCGGGAGGCGAACGCTGGGGGTCGTGACCGTGCCACTACCGCCGGCTGCTTGGGGGGCTGGCCGGGGGCGCGGGACCAACTGCCTGCGCTCGAGCGCTCTTACCGCTGAGGTTCCCTCCTCGTGCCGTACGCATCTGCGCGTACCGCCCGGAGGGCTGTCGGGTCGGAGCCGATCGGGCCACCGACCGGGCATCCTCATTCGTACGGCCCGTCGAATATTCGGCAGGCGCTTTACCACTGTACCCCGGAATCTCGCATGCGTGTCCGGCGAATTCGTCACATGGCCGTCGTCACACTGACCCGGCAGGCCTTACGCCTTACGGCAGGCGGGCTATTGTGCGCTTCATGGAGACGCCTGACACCGCCGCTGAATCCGCCGCCGAACCCACCGGGGTCGCCGCCCAGGACTGGGCGAAAGCTTCCGCCGAGCCCCACTACCGCGCCGCGGTCGTCGACCTGCTCGGCGCGCTCGCCTACGGGGAGCTCGCGGCGTTCGAGCGGCTCGCCGAGGACGCGAAGCTGGCGCCGACGCTCGGCGACAAGGCGGAGCTGGCGAAAATGGCGTCGGCGGAGTTCCACCATTTCGAGCAGTTGCGGGACCGGCTCTCGGCGATCGGCGCGGAGCCGACCGAGGCCATGGAGCCCTTCGTGGCGGCGCTCGACGGTTTCCACCGCCAGACCGCGCCGTCCGACTGGCTGGAGGGCCTGGTCAAGGCGTACGTCGGTGACTCCATCGCCAGTGACTTCTACCGTGAGGTGGCAGCCCGACTCGACGTCGATACGCGCGGTCTCGTGCTGGCCGTCCTCGACGACACCGGGCACGCGAGCTTCGCCGTGGAGAAGGTGCGGGCCGCGATCGACGCCGATCCGCGGGTGGGCGGGCGGCTCGCGCTGTGGGCGCGGCGGCTGATGGGCGAGGCCCTCTCGCAGTCGCAGCGGGTCGTCGCCGATCGGGACGCGCTGTCAACCATGCTGGTCGGGGGCGTGGCCGATGGATTCGACCTCGCCGAGGTCGGGCGGATGTTCTCCCGGATCACTGAGGCGCACACCAAGCGGATGGCCGCGTTGGGCCTGGCGGCCTAGCAACGGACGGACAGACGGACAGACGGACAGACGGACAGACGGACAGACGGGCAGACGGACGGACGGTCCGGTTCGGGGCCGCTGGTCCCGTTACGCCGTCGCCGAGCGGTGCATTCCCGTGTGTGTCGGGCGGATCAGCAGGGACAGCAGGGCCACCGAGACGGCCACCGCTCCCAGCAGTGTCGCGGGGGCGTGGCCGGGGCCGAGGGCCATGTGTGTGATGAAGGCGCCGATGAGGGCGCCGGCGGGGCCGGTCGACAGGACCAGGCTGCGCGCGGGCAGCCGGTGGGCCAGTCGGTGTGCCGTGGCCCAGGCCAGGGCGAGGCCCAGCAAGACGGAGCCGAGTGCTTCCAGGATCACGGTGATGCCCTCCCTCGCGGCCAGGTGCAAATCGGTCGTAGCCGGTCTACCCCCGGTGGCCGGAACGCAACCCTCCATGATCCGGTGGCCCCGCTGTCACCTCGTATGACACACAAGTCGTACAACACACAAGTGCGGCCCGGTGGTTGAGAAACCACCGGGCCGCACTCATCTGCGCGTCCTACAGTCCTACAGGGCGCTGAAGCCCACCTTGCGCGCGGTGGGCTCGCCGAGCTCCACGTACGCGAGGCGGTCGGCCGGAACCAGGACCTTGCGGCCGTGGTCGTCCACGAGGCTCAGCAGCGGCGACTTGCCGGTCAGCGCCTCGGACACCGCGTGCTCGATTTCCTCGGCGCTCTGGCCGCTCTCCAGCACGATCTCGCGGGGCGCGTACTGCACGCCGATCTTGACCTCCACGGCTTTGTCCCTCCGACGGTCAGTCTGTGCGCGGCCGTCCGCGCCGTACCCAGCACACATTAGCCCGGTGAGGGGACGTGGACGGCCGCCGCCGTGAACGCCGGTAGCGAACACAGAACGGGAACAGAAGGGCCAGGTCGTGTCCGGCCCTGGCGTCAGTGGCCCTCGGTGCCGTGCAGCGGGAAGCCCGCGATGCCGCGCCACGCGAGTGACGTCAGCAGCTCCACCGCCTTGTCGCGCGGGACCGTGCTGCGGCTGGCCAGCCAGTACCGGGCGACCACCTGCGAGTATCCGCCGAGGCCGACGGCGAGGAGCATCGCCTCGTCCCTGGGCAGGCCGGTGTCCTCGGCGATGACCTCGCAGATCGCCTCCGCGCACTGGAGCGTGACACGGTCCACGCGCTCGCGGACCGCGGCCTCGTTCGTCAGGTCCGACTCGAAGACCAGCCGGAAGGCGCCACCCTCGTCCTCGACGTACGCGAAGTAGGCGTCCATCGTCGCGGCGACACGCAGTTTGTTGTCCGAGGTGGACGCCAGCGCCGTGCGGACCGACTGCAGCAGCGACTCGCAGTGCTGGTCGAGCAGGGCCAGATAGAGGTCGAGCTTGCCGGGGAAGTGCTGGTAGAGCACCGGCTTGCTGACCCCGGCGCGCTCGGCGATGTCATCCATCGCGGCGGCGTGGTAACCCTGTGCGACGAATACTTCCTGGGCGGCGCCGAGAAGTTGGTTCCGTCGGGCACGGCGCGGCAGGCGTGTGCCCCGCGGGCGTGCCGCCTCTGTCTGCTCGATGGCTGTCACGCCGCCTCCCAATCGTCCGATGTGCGGTGTGCGCCGCGCCGCCATCGTACTTTTCGGTAACAGTGATGTGCGCGGTGCGGGCGCAGAATTTCACGGACTGGACCGCCGCGGCGGAGCTCCGCCGCGGTGTGTAGCGGGGCAAACACGGTCAGGTCGGCCCAGCTCAGCGGTAGTCGTCCTCGTCGAGACTGACCACGCGGGCCTGCTCCGCGAGGTCCCCCTCGCTCGCGGCGCCCGGATCGGCGTCCTCCAGGGAGTCGTCCCTGCTGGGGGCCAGGTCGGCCCGCTGCTCGGCGGTGTCCGCCTCCGGGGCCTCCACGCCGGCCTCGGCGTCGCTCGCGTCCTCTTCCGTCTCGAAGGTCTCGGGGTCGGTCGGGTCGACACTCATGTATGGCTCTCTTCCCTTGAGGTACTGGCGGCCCTTCGTGGGTGCGAGTGCCCTCATCGCCCGCTTTCTATGAGCGTAGGAGAGACCCGGATGGGGCGCTACGCGATCCTTGTGCCATCTGTGACGGCGAACACGTGAACCAGCGCGTGATCGTCTCGTAACATTGCCGCATGTCTTCGACCGAGCTGCCGAATCTGCTGGCCGCCACCAGCTCGCCCAAGCCCGGTGCCGTAGCGGTCGCGGAGGGCGAGCGGCTCGGCTCGGTCGGGCTGCCCGGGCTCACGCTGACCGTGCGGTCGCGGCCCTCGGTCCGCGAAGGACTCCCGCCCGCGCTGTACGTACACGGGCTCGGCGGCTCCTCGCAGAACTGGTCGGCCCTGATGCCGTTCCTCGAGGACGTCGTCGACTGCGAGGCGATCGACCTGCCGGGGTTCGGCGACTCGCCGCCGCCGGACGACGGTGACTACTCGATCACCGGACACGCCCGCGCCGTCATCCGCTACCTCGACGCGCGCGCCCGCGGACCCGTGCACCTCTTCGGGAACTCCCTGGGCGGCGCCATCACGACGCGTGTCGCCGCGGTGCGACCCGATCTCGTACGTACGTTGACACTGGTCGCGCCCGCGCTGCCCGAGCTGCGGGTGCAGCGCACGGCGGTGCCGACCGGGCTGCTCGCGGTGCCGGGGGTGGCCGCGCTCTTCACGCGGCTCACCAGGGAGTGGACGGCCGAGCAGCGGGTGCGGGGCGTCATGGGGCTCTGTTACGGCGATCCGGGCAAGGTGACGCCGGAAGGTTTCCGCGCGGCGGTGCGGGAGATGGAGCGCAGGCTGCAGCTCCCCTACTTCTGGGACGCGATGGCGCGCTCGGCGCGCGGGATCGTCAACGCGTACACGCTGGGCGGCCAGCACGGCCTCTGGCGGCAGGCCGAGCGCGTCCTCGCGCCGACCCTGCTCGTCTACGGCGGGCGCGACCTTCTCGTGTCGTACCGCATGGCACGCAAGGCGGCCGCCGCGTTCCGTGACGCGCGGCTGCTGACGCTGCCCGACGCGGGGCATGTGGCGATGATGGAGGAACCGGAGAGCGTGGCGACCGCCTTCCGCGAACTGCTCGTGGACATCGGGGAGTTGAGCGGGCGACGACCTCCATCTCGGCGCTCCCGTGACGCCCATGACGCCCGTGATGCCCGTGATTCCAGTGACTCTCGTACGGGTTCGGGGAGCTGAGGCGGCGCGTGGGACGGCATAGCCGCCGGGGTCCGGCAGACGCGAGTGACAACACGAGCACCTCGGGCACCCAGGGCACCTCGGGTACCTCGGGCACTCCGCCCCCGCAGCAGGGCACCGGAACCGGCACCGGTCGCCGCAGGCGCGCGCCCGCCGGGGACGGGACGCCGCCCCACGCGGCCCGCGGCGGGCACCCCGAGCACCGGGAGCCCGGCGGCGGCTGGGGAGACGTCTCCGGCACCGGGTCGGGGCCGCGTATGGGCGCCGGATACGGCGCGCCCGGCGCGCCGCCGCCCGTGCGGCCGCAGAGGCCCGGCCCCCGGCAGAAGCGGCCCGGCCCCCGCCCGGACTATGTGGAGGCCCGCGATCCGTACGCCTCCGTCACGAACTGGAGCGACACGGACTGGGACGATGTCCGCGGGCCCGCCCAAGGCGGCAAGAAGAGCGCGAAGAGCGTGAAGAACACGAAGAGCACGAAGAGCGCGAAGAGCAAGAGGAACAAGAAGCGCGGGTGGGCCCGCGCCCTCACCGGCGTCGCGGCCGCCGCCGTGACCACCGTGCTCGCGGTCGTCGTGGCCGACCAGGCCGCCGACGGCGAGGGCGAGTCCGACGCCCGGCCCAAGGCCGCCCCCGGCGGCGGCGCGCGCGACACCGGTGACCCCGCCTCGCGCTCCGAGGAGCGCCCCAGGCCGCCCGAGGCGCGCGCCGGAGCGCCGGGCGCGATCGCGGTGACGTACGAACAGAGAATCGGCAAGAGGTATCCGCTGGACGCCAAGCTCACGGCCTCCGGTGACTTCGAGGCGATTCCGGGATTCGACAGAGCGCCCGGAAAGGGACAGCTTTTCCGCTATCGCGTCGACATCGAAAAGGGGCTCGGTCTCGACGGTGGTCTTTTCGCGGAGGCCGTGCAGAAAACCCTGAACGACGACCGGAGTTGGGCGCACGACGGGGCCCGCGCCTTCGAGCGCATTTCGTCGGGACAGCCTGATTTCGTCATTACGCTGGCCAGCCCGGGGACGACCGCCGCCTGGTGTGCGAAATCCGGTCTCGACACGACCCAGGACAATGTGTCCTGCGATTCCGCGGCGACGGACCGCGTGATGATCAACGCCTATCGATGGGCCCAGGGCGCCAAGACCTATGGCGACGCCGTGCAGAAGGCCTACGGCAGCGCCATCCACCCGTACCGCCAGATGCTGATCAACCACGAGGTCGGGCACCGGCTCGGCTTCAACCACACGGACTGCACGAAGGACGGGGACCTCGCGCCCGTCATGCAGCAGCAGACGAAGTTCCTGGACCACGACGGGATCAGGTGCAAGGCCAACCCCTGGGCGTTCCCCGAGGGTTGAGCCGCCGACCAACAGTCGCCGGCCGACAGCCGACAGCCGAGGGACGCCGTTCGCTTCGGTGGCCGCTTCGGTGGCCGCTTTGACATTCGTCGGAAGTTCGTTCATATTTCTGCGCATGTCGAACCGTCACGCCCCTTCGAGCGCCGCCATCGAGCTGGCGCTGCTCGGCGTGACCGCGCTCTGCGTGGCCGACGTCCACTGTTGCTGACGCCCGCCCCGGCGAGTGCGTCGCTCTTTCACGGCCAGTTCTGTGCTGCGTTCACCTCCCACAGCTCTGTGCTGCTTTTTCCCGCACCCTCCCCGGGGTCAGCTCTGCTCCATTTCCGCTGATCCGCCGCCCTCGCGCGGCGTTTTCCCCGAGAGGTCTCCTCCGATGCGTCAATCGTCCGTCATAGCCCGCCGCGTGGCTGCGGCATCCGTCAGCCTGGTCCTGGCCTCGGGCGCCGTCGCCTGCGCGGGCCCGAAGGGCAGCGACGCCGGGAGCGGCGGCGACGGCACGCCCGCGAAGGGCGGCACGCTCACCGTCCTCAACCGCGACCCGCAGACCGACTTCGACCCCGCGCGGCTCTACACCTCCGGCGGCGGAAACGTGCCGAGCCTCGTCTTCCGCACACTGACCACCCGCAACCGCGAGGACGGCGCCAAGGGCGCGGAGGTCGTGCCGGACCTCGCCACGGATCTGGGCAGGCCGAGCAAGAACGCCACGGTGTGGACGTACACCCTGAAGAAGGGGCTCAAGTACGAGGACGGTTCACCGATCACCTCCGCGGATGTGAAGTACGGCATCGAGCGCTCCTTCGCCGCCGAACTCAGCGGTGGAGCGCCCTACTTGAGGGACTGGCTCATCGGCGGCGACAAGTACCAGGGCCCCTACAAGGACAAGAGCGGCAAGGGGCTCGCATCGATCGGGACACCGGACGAGCGGACCATCGTCTTCCACCTGAACAAGCCCGAGGGTGAGTTCCCCTACCTGGCCACCCAGACCCAGTTCACGCCCGTACCCAAGAGCAAGGACAAAGGCACGAAGTACGAGGAGCACCCGCTCTCCTCCGGGCCCTACAAGGTCGTCAAGAACGACAACGACGGGGAGCGGCTGCGCCTGGAGCGCAATCCGCACTGGTCCGCGAAGACCGACGCGGAGCGGAAGGCGTACCCGGACGTCATCGACGTACGCTCCGGACTCGACTCGTCCGTCATCAACCAGCGGCTCTCCGCGGGCCAGGGCGCGGACGCCGCCGCCGTCACCACCGACACCAATCTCGGCCCGGCCGAACTCGCCAAGGTCACCGGCGACAAGGAACTCGCCTCGCACGTCGGCACCGGACACTTCGGGTACACGAACTACCTCGCCTTCAACCCGAAGGTGAAGCCCTTCGACGATCCCAAGGTGCGCCAGGCCATCTCGTACGCCGTGGACCGCTCCTCGGTGGTCAACGCCGCCGGCGGCTCCTCGCTCGCCGAGCCCGCCACCACGTACCTGCCGAACCAGAAGTCCTTCGGATACACGAAGTACGACCACTTCCCGGCGGGCGCCTCCGGCAACCCGGAGAAGGCCAGGGAGCTGCTGAAGGAGGCCGGTCACCAGGACGGGCTCACCATCACGCTCACGCACTCCAACGCCAAGGACTTCGAGACCAGCCCCGAGATCGCGACCGCGGTCCAGGACGCCCTGAAGAAGGCGGGCATCACCGTCAAGCTGGCGGGGCTCGAGGAGAACGACTACTCCGACAAGATCCACAGCACCAAGGACGAGCCCGGCCTCTTCCTCTCCCACTGGGGCGCCGACTGGCCCTCCGGCGGCCCCTTCCTCGCCCCCATCTTCGACGGGCGGCAGATCGTGGAGGACGGCGCCAACTTCAACACCGGCTTCCTCGACGACAAGTCCGTAAACAACGAGATCGACGAGATCAACAAGCTGACCGACCTCAAGGCCGCCGCCGAGCGCTGGGGCGCCCTCGACAAGAAGATCGGCGAGAAGGCGCTGACCGTGCCGCTCTTCCACCCGGTCTACAAGCGGCTGTACGGCAAGGACGTCAAGAACATCGTGATCAGCGACTGGACCGGCGTCCTGGACGTCTCCCAGGTCGCGGTGGCGGTGAAGTCGTCGTGACCGACGGCTCCGTCTTCCGGGGGCGCCGCTCCGTCTTCCGGGGGCGTCACACGGTCGTGCGAGGGCGCCGCACGGTCTTCTGGGGGCGGCTGCGCGAGCAGCGCGCCGCCCTCGTCGCGGCGGCCGTCGTCGCGCTGCTCGTCCTCGTGGCGCTCGCCGCGCCGCTGCTCACGGCTCTGGAGGGGCAGGACCCCACCACGTACCACCCGGATCTGATCGACTCGGCGCGCGGCGGCGTGCCGGTCGGCCCGTTCGGCGGGATCAGCGGCGAGCACTGGCTCGGTGTCGAACCGCAGACCGGGCGCGACCTCTTCGCACGCCTCGTTTACGGGGCGCGGGTCTCGCTCGGCGTCGCGCTCGCCGCGACCGTCGTACAGGTGTTCATCGGGGTCGTGGTCGGCGTCGCGGCCGGGTTCGGCAACCGCTGGGTGGACCAGGTGCTCAGCCGCGCCACCGACGTCATCGTCGCCCTGCCGCTGATGGTCCTGGCGCTCGCGCTGATGGCGGTCGTGCCGGACGGGTTCCCGCGGCCCGTGCTCGTCGCCCTGGTCATCGGGCTCGTCGCCTGGGGCAACGTGGCCAAGATCGTGCGGGCGCAGACGGTGACGCTCAAGGAGCTCGACCACGTGGCCGCGGCGCGGCTCAGCGGCTGGGGCTCCGTGCGCATCGCCCGGCGCGAGCTGCTGCCCGCGCTCACCGCACCCGTCATCACCTACGCCGCGCTGCTCGTCCCCGCGAACATCACGGTCGAGGCCGCGCTCTCCTTCCTCGGCGTCGGCGTGAAGCCGCCGACCGCCTCGTGGGGGCAGATGCTCACGGCCGCGGACGTCTGGTACCAGGCGGCACCGCAGTATCTGCTGTACCCGGCGGGCGCGCTGTTCGTGACCGTCCTCGCGCTCACCGTGCTCGGTGACGGGGTGCGCACGGCGCTCGATCCGCGGGCCGCCTCGCGGCTGCGGATCGGCACGGGACGCAAGCGGGAGGCGCACGCATGACGGGGTTCGCGCGCCTCTCCGGCTTCCTGCTGCGGCGTCTCATCGGCGCCCTCGTCACGCTCCTCGCCATCTCCGTGATCATCTACGCGGTGTTCTACGTCGCTCCGGGCGACGTCGCCCAGATCACCTGCGGCCCACGCTGCTCGCCCCCGCAAGTCCAGCAGGTCGCCGAGCAACTGCGCCTCGATGACCCGCTGTACGTCCGCTACTGGGACTTCCTCCAAGGCGTCTTCGTCGGCCACGACTACTCGACCGGCACCGGCGTGGAGCACTGCGAGGCACCCTGCCTCGGGATCTCCTACCGGAGCGATCAGCAGGTCACCGCGCTGATCGTGGCGAAGCTGCCGGTCACGGCGTCGCTGGCGCTCGGCGCGATGGTGATGTGGCTGATCCTGGGCGTCGGCACCGGCGTGCTCTCCGCGTGGCGGCGCGGCCGGCTCAGCGAGCGCGTCCTGACCGCCGTCACACTGGCGGGCACCGCCACGCCCGTCTTCGTGATCGGCCTGCTGCTGATGATCGTGGTCTGCGGACAGCTCCAGTGGCTGCCCTTCCCGCAGTACGTCGACTTCGGCGCCGACCCGACACAGTGGGCGTGGAACCTCCTCCTGCCCTGGCTGTCGCTCGCACTGATCGAGGCCGCCAAGTACGCGCGGCTGACCCGCTCCTCGATGCTGGAGACGCTCGCCGACGACCATGTGCGGACCTTCCGTGCGTACGGCGTGGGGGAGCGGTCGATCATCAGCAAGCACGCGCTGCGGGGCGCCGTGGCGCCCGTCATCGCCCTGACCGCCAACGACGTCGGGTCGATGTTCGGCGGCGCGGTGCTCAGCGAGACGCTGTTCGGCCTCCCCGGTCTCGGGCGCGAACTCGTGCACGCCGTGAAGGTCGTCGACCTGCCGGTGGTGGTCGGCCTCGTCATGGTCACCGGCTTCTTCGTGGTGCTCGCCAATGCCGTCGCGGACGTGCTGTACGCGGTGGCCGACCGACGGGTGGTGCTGTCGTGAACCTCGTTCAAGTGGAGGGTCTGCGGGTGGAGTTCGGGTCCGGCGTACGCGCCGTCGAGGGGCTCTCCTTCACCCTGGAGGCGGGCGGCGCGCTGGCCCTCGTCGGCGAGTCCGGGTCCGGCAAGTCGACCGTGGCGTCCGCGCTGCTCGGGCTCCACCGGGGCACGGGCGCGCGCGTCGACGGATCGGTGCGGGTCGCCGGCGTCGACGTACAGGAGGCGTCGGAGGCGGAGCTTCGGAGGCTGCGCGGCGGGAAGGCCGCGATGGTCTTCCAGGACCCGCTCTCCTCCCTCGACCCGTACTACGCGGTGGGCGACCAGATCGCCGAGGTGTACCGCGTGCACACCGGGGCGTCCCGACGGGCGGCACGCGCGCGTGCCGTGCACGTGCTCGACCGGGTCGGCATCCCCGACGCGGTACGCCGCTCGCGCTCGCGCCCGCACGAGTTCAGCGGCGGCATGCGCCAACGCACGCTCATCGCCATGGCCCTGGCGTGCGAACCCGCGCTGCTGATCGCCGACGAGCCGACCACCGCGCTCGACGTCACCGTCCAGGCCCAGATCCTCGACCTGCTGCACACGCTGCGGGACGAGACCGGCATGGGGCTGCTCCTGGTCACCCATGACGTGGGCGTCGCGGCGGAGAGCGCCGACGAGGTCCTGGTCATGCGGGGCGGGCGCGCGGTGGAGCGGGGGGCGGTGCGGGACGTCCTGGCCGCGCCTCGCGAGCCGTACACCAGGGAGCTTCTGGGGGCTGTGCCACGGGTGGACTCGCCGCGGGCGCCGCTGTCTCTGAAGGAGCCGGACACGGAGGTCGTGCTCGAAGCGGTCGGGCTGCGGCGGGAGTTCGGCCGCGGGAAGCGCGCCGTCACCGCCGTCGACGACGTCTCGCTCAGCGTCCGCCGCGGGGAGACCCTCGGTGTCGTGGGCGAGAGCGGCAGCGGCAAGACCACGCTGGGGCGCATGCTCGTGGGCCTGCTGGAACCGAGCGCGGGGCGGCTCCGCCACGAAGGTGTGGAGAAGCGGGGCGGTCGGGTGGACCCCGGGGTGCAGATGGTGTTCCAGGACCCCGTCGCCTCGCTCAACCCGCGCCGCTCGATCGGTGAGTCCGTCGCCGACCCGCTGCGCGCGCGTGGTGAGAGCGACGCCTTCGTACGGGGGCGTACGCGTGAACTACTGGAGCGCGTGGGGCTCGAACCGGCGCACTACGACCGCTATCCGCACGAGTTCAGCGGCGGCCAGCGGCAGCGCGTCGGCATCGCACGGGCACTCGCCGCCGAGCCCCGGATCATCGTGTGCGACGAACCGGTGTCCGCCCTCGACGTGACGACACAGGCACAAGTGACCGAACTGCTCGCTCGGCTGCAACGCGAGCTGGGCCTGGCGCTCGTCTTCATCGCGCACGATCTCGCGGTCGTACGCCAGGTCAGCGACCGGGTCGCGGTGATGAGGCAGGGCCGGATCGTCGAGTACGGAACCGTCGACGAGGTCTACGGCTCGCCGCGGGACCCGTACACGAGACGGCTGCTCGCGGCCGTCCCGTCCCTCGATCCGGAGGCGGCGGCGCGGCGGCGGGAGGCCCGCAAGGAGCTGGCCGCGGCCTGACGCTCCGTAGACCCTCGGTAGGCCCTCCGCAGGCCATCCGCAGGCGCTCCGTAGGCGTCCGTAGGCGCTTCGTAGCGAAAGGGGACTTCGGTGGCCCCATAGCGCGACCGAACGCCCCCGGCACGGGAAAGTTACGGCCGTTCACCCCTTTTGGTGGCGCGATGGACAACCGTCCGTCGCGCCACCCGCATGCCCCATACGTTCGTCCCGCTGCGAGCCGCCGATCCAACGGCGGCTCCCCAGACGGGAGATCGGGGGTGCACTCGTGCGCGTTGCACTGCTTACGGAAGGTGGCTATCCGTATGTGAGTGGTGAGGGCCGACTGTGGTGCGACCGGCTCGTGCGCGGGCTCGGGCAGCACGAGTTCGACGTCTACGCGCTCAGCCGCGGTGAGCGGCAGGAGGCGCGGGGCTGGATCGAACTCCCGCCCCACGTCGCGCGGGTGCGCACGGCACCGCTGTGGTCCGTCGACGACGAGGCGCTGCGCGGCGCCGGGCCCCGCGGCGGGCGCGGCCGACGGGCGCGGCGGCGGTTCGCGGAGTGCTTCGGGGAGCTGGCCGATGTGGTGTGCCGGGGCGGGGCCGGTCGACCGGGCCCCCCGGGGGGCGGGAGCTGGGGTGATGGCGCTCCGGAGGCAGACTGCGGCGCTGTGGCGGACCGTTTCGCCAACGCGCTGTACGGACTGGCCGGACTCACCCGCGACGAGGGCGGCCTGGTCGCCGCCCTGCGCTCCGAGGCCGCCGTGCGGGCGCTGGAGAGCGCCTGCCGCGCACCCGGCGCACTGGGCGCGGTCCGCACCGCGCGGGTGGCCGACCTGCTCGTCGCCGCCGGGCTGATCGAGCGGGCACTGCGGCCGCTCTCCCTCGACTGGTACGAGGACGACGCGCTCGGCGCGGTCGACCTGTGCCACGCCACCTCCGGCGGGCCCGCGGCGGTGCCCGGGCTGCTCGCCAAGCACTTCGCGGGGGTCCCGTTCCTCCTGACCGAGTACGGCGTGCGGCTGCGCGCGCACCACCTCGCCGCGGGCGGCATGGACCTGAGCGCGCCGGCGCGCGCGCTGCTGGGCTCCTTCCACGGCCTCCTCGCCGCCGAGGTGTACGACCAGGCCGTCCTGATCACCCCCGGCAACACCCACGCCCGCCGCTGGCAGGAGCGCTGCGGCGCCGACCGGGCCAAGCTGCGCACGGTCCACCCCGGCATGGAGTCCGGCCGCTTCTCGGAGATCGGCGAGCGGGGCTACGACGACTGCGCCGCCGCCCCCGACACGCTCCTCTGGGTCGGCCGCATCGAACCCGCCAAGGACCTGATCTCCCTGCTCCACGCCTTCGCCGAGGTCCGCGGGGAGCGGCCGAAGGCGCGTCTGCGGATCGTCGGGGCGCCCGCCGAGGGGCGCGAGGCCCAGGACTATCTCGCGCACTGCCGGGTGCTGGCCGCGCAGCTCTTCCCGGACGAGGCGGAGGGGGCGTACGCCGTCGGTGACAACCCCGTCTCCTTCGAGGAGATCGGCGGGCCCGAGGTGCCGGAGCTCGCCGACGCGTATGCCGCGGGCGGCGTGGTGGTGCTCTCCAGCATCGTCGAGGGCTTCCCGATCAGCCTGGTCGAGGCCATGTTCTGCGGCCGCGCGACCGTCTCGACGGACGTGGGCGCGGTGGTGGAGGTCATAGGCGGGACGGGACTCGTCGTACCGCCGCGCAATCCGCGGGCGCTCGCGGAGGCGTGCGTGGCGCTCCTACGCGACCCCGCGCGCTGCGCACGCCTCGGCGCGGCGGCGCGGGCGCGGGCCCTGGAACTCTTCACCGTCGAGCAGAACGTCGCGGCATTTCGCGGCATTTATCTGGAGATCGTCTCCCACTGCCCGGTACGGCACGACGCAACGACCGACCCGGTCCCGTTCGCGACCCCGGCCGAGGCACACGTACCCGGACGGTGGGCGGCCGCGGCGAGCCCCACACCGGGCACGGAAGGCGGCGGAGTCCCGAGCTGGGCCGCGCCGGTCAAAGGGACGGACGCAAGGCAGCAGTTGAAGGGGGCGGCGGCCGTATGACGCGACAGGCGGGTGGTGCCGGGGCGGGTGCTGTGGACGTGGCACGGGCTACGGAGAGGGCCGATGCCGTGGATACGCCGCAGGCCTTAGGGAGCGCGGGCGCTGTGGACATCCCGCGGGCTGCGGGGGATGTACCCCGGGCGCCCGAGGGGGTGAGCGGATGGGACTCGCGGTCGGAGGAACTGCTGACGGACCCGGGGCTGCCGGGCCCTCCCGTGTGGGGACGGTCCATTCCTGGCTTCGGTGAGGGCGCTCTCCGTGGTGACGCGGGCGATGGCGACGAGGGCGACAGCGGATGGGACGCGGGCGGCCGCGGACGCGGGGGCGGCAGCCATGCCGGGGCGGGGGCGGCGGGCGTCGCTGGATGTGGGGGAGGGAGCGAGGGGGCCGGCGCGGGTGGCGCCGTCGGCGCCGCTGGAGACGGGGATGGTGGCAGCGGGGCCAGCGCTGCGGGGTGCGAGGACAGTGAGGTCGGCGCCGTTCGGAGCGGAGACGGCGATGAGGGCGGTGACGTCGGCGGTGACGTCGGCGTCGGCGGGCACGAAAGCCGTGAGCCCCACGCCGCCGGGCGCGAAAGCCACGAGTCCGGCGCCGCCGGGCGTGAAGGTCGGGAGTTCGGCGTCGCCGGGCGCGAAAGTCACGAGGGTGGCCTCGGGCGTGCGTGGGCGGGGTCGGTGGCGGGGAAGGCTGCGCGGCGTGGGAGTGGCGATCCCGTGAAAGTTCTTATGCATCGGCACCGTCGGCTGTGTGAGCGGGCCGTTGACCCGTTGGAGATCGCGGCGGGGCTGGAGGCGCACGGCGTGACCGACCGGGCCGCCGCGCGCTACCGGCACCGGGACGTGTTCGCCCTGGCCGAGGAGATGTACGCGCGCGTGCCGCGCGGTGAAGACGACGGCAGGCGTGGCACCTCCGGCGCCGGAACCGACGTACGCGGTGAGCCAGAAGTACCGCCCGGTTGGTCCCTGTTCGCGCTGCTGCCCGGCGCGGTGTGCGCGGCGGCCGTGGCCGGGCTCGGCCTGACCGCCGGGGGCACGCGGCTCGCGGTGGTGCTCGGCGGCGTGCTCGCCGTGGCCCTGGCGCTGCGGATCACCCTGCGGAACGGGCCGCTGCGCGCAGGCGCCCGCCCGACGTCCGCCACGCGCGCGTGGGCGTGCTGGCTCCTCGCGTACGCACTGCTGGGCGACGGCCTGCTGAGGGGCGCCGTCGCGGGCGGCCCCGACGAGCCGGGCGACCTCTGGGAGCCCGCCACCGCCGCCGTCCTCGGCCTCGCCCTCGCCGTCGCGCCCGCGGCCTGGTGCGCCCGGCTCTTCGCCGTACGGGCCAGGACGCGGCTCCGGACCAGCCGCGGACTCGACGACTTCACCGCCTCCGTAAGGCCCTTGCTGCTCGGCGTCGTCACCCTGTTCCTCGCCGCGCTCGGAGCGTCGCTCGCGACGGCGGACGCGGTAGCGGACGCGCTGGCCGCGGCGATCGGCACCCCCCGCGGCGCTCCCCCCGGCGCCCCCGCCGACACCTCGGCGCTCGCCGGGACCGGCGCGCTCGGCGCCCTGCTGCTGCTCGCCCGGCTGCTCGGCGTGTACGGCTTCAGGCGCGCCCCCGCCCTGCTGCTCGGCACCGCCGGAGCATGCGAAGTGGCGGCGCTGGTCACGGTCTTCGCGGGGCGTCTGCCGGGGTGCGGCGCGGCGGCGGCGCCCGTCACCGCGGCCGTCGACACCTGGGGCCCCGGCATCATCCCGGCCACCGCCTGCGGAGCCGCCGCCCTCGCCCTCCTGGTCCACGCGGCCAGGACCTTGACCCTGGCCTCGGCCCACGCCGGTCCCGGCGACGCGACGTGAGCCGCCGGCCGCAGGCCCACGAGACCACTCTCCCGCGGGGCCGACACCGCGGGCCTCATCCCCGTGACCCATGGCACCACCCTGAAGGAGAAAGACAGATGACCACCGGTAGTCGCCTCCGCCTCCGCGCGGCCACCCCGGGAGGCGCCCGATGAGGGTGCTGCTGATCGGAGCCAACGGATACCTCGGCCGGTTCGTCGCCGACCGACTGCTCGCCGACCCCGCGGTGCAACTCACCGCGCTCGGCCGCGGCGACGACTCGGACGTACGGTTCGACCTCGCCAGCGGCAGCCCCGGAGCGCTCACCCGCTTCCTGGACGCCGTGCACCCGGGCGTCGTCGTCAACTGCGCGGGCGCCACCCGAGGCGGCGCCCGCGAGCTGACCCGGCACAACACCGTCGCCGTCGCCACCATCTGCGAGGCCCTGCGCCGCAGCGGCTGCGGGGCACGGCTCGTGCAGCTGGGCTGCGGCGCCGAGTACGGGCCGAGCCAGCCGGGCTCCTCGACCGCCGAGGACGCAGTGCCGAGGCCCGGCGGGCCCTACGGCGTCAGCAAGCTGGCGGCGACCGAACTCGTGCTCGGCTCCGGCCTCGACGCCGTCGTCCTGCGGGTCTTCTCGCCCGCCGGGCCCGGCACACCCGCCGGGTCACCGCTCGGTCGGCTCGCGGAGGCCATGCGGCGCGCGATGCAGGCGGGGGACGGCGAGCTGAAGCTCGGCGGCCTCGGCGTGCAACGGGACTTCGTCGACGTACGCGACGTGGCGCGGGCCGTGCACGCCGCCTCGCTCTCCGCCGCCCAGGGCGTCGTGAACATCGGCGCGGGCCGTGCCGTACGGCTGCGCGACGCGGCCGCCGTGCTGGCCCGCGTCGCCGGGTACGGCGGCGCCCTGCACGAACTCGACCAGGTGCCCGTGCGGGCGGTCATCGGCCATCCCCGCGCCGAATCGGAGCACGGGGCCCCGGCCGCGTACCCCTACCCGGACGGCTGCGGCAGCTGGCAGCAGGCCGACGTGCGCACCGCGCGCGACCGGCTCGGCTGGCGGCCCCGCATCAACCTCGAAGAGTCACTCGCCGACATCTGGATGGAGGCCGCATGCCGCATCTGACCAGGACCACGAGGGGGGTCGCGAGCACCGACGTACGCATCGGGTTCGGCATCCCGGGCCTCGCGCACCCCCTCGTCGCCCCCGACGAGTGGGCCGAACTCACCAGGCCCGGCACCCCTTTGAAGTGGGTTGTCCTGAATGTCGCGAACGGTGCGGGAGAGCGGCCCGACCCGCACTGCCTGCAAGCGGCGGGACGCCTCCGGAACGCGGGCGTCCGCGTGCTCGGCCACCTCGACGCGAAGTACGGCGTCCGCCCCTTCGGGGAACTCGTCTCCGACGCGCACCGTTACCTCGACTGGTACCAGGTCGACGGCTTCTCGCTGGACCGCTGCCCCACGGAGCGGGCCGCGCTCCCGGAGGTGCGCAGAACCGTCACCACGCTGCGCGCGCTCGTCGGCGACGCCCACATCGTGCTCGGCCACGGAACGCATCCGTATCCCGGATACGCCGAAACGGGCGACCAGTTGGTGACCTTCGCCGGGCCCTGGAGCGACTACCGCTGGTCGCAGGTGGCCGAGTGGACCGCCGACCACCCGCCCGAGCGCTTCTGCCACTTCGTGCACGGCGTGCCGCGCGGACACCTGGAGGAGGCGCTGCGCATCGCCCGCTGGCAGGGCGCCTCGACGATCTACTTCACCGACCGCGTGGACGGGGGTGGTCCGGGCGACCCCTGGGAGACCATGCCCGCGTACTGGGACGAAATCGTCTCGCGTATCGGAACGGGTGTCTCGGAATGAAGAAGGGCGTGGCAGTGTTACGGAGAGAACAACCGTACGTAGGAACCGACCAACGGAGTCCCCGTGTCGCTGCCACCCCTGGTCGAGCCCGCATCTGAGCTCACCGTCGACGAGGTCCGCCGGTACTCCCGCCACCTGATCATCCCGGATGTCGGGATGGACGGGCAGAAGCGGCTGAAGAACGCCAAGGTGCTGTGTGTCGGCGCCGGTGGCCTCGGGTCCCCGGCGCTGATGTACCTCGCCGCGGCCGGTGTCGGCACCCTCGGCATCGTCGAGTTCGACGAGGTCGACGAGTCCAATCTCCAGCGGCAGATCATCCACAGCCAGGCGGACATCGGCCGCTCGAAGGCGGAGTCCGCGAAGGACTCGGTCGTCGGCATCAACCCGTACGTGAACGTGGTCCTGCACGAGGAGCGGCTCGAGGCCGACAACGTGATGGACATCTTCAGCCAGTACGACCTGATCGTCGACGGCACGGACAACTTCGCGACGCGCTACCTGGTCAACGACGCGTGCGTGCTCCTCAACAAGCCCTACGTCTGGGGTTCGATCTACCGTTTCGACGGCCAGGCGTCGGTCTTCTGGAGCGAGCACGGCCCGTGCTACCGCTGCCTCTACCCGGAGCCCCCGCCGCCCGGCATGGTGCCCTCCTGCGCCGAGGGCGGCGTGCTCGGCGTGCTGTGCGCGTCGATCGGCTCCATCCAGGTCAACGAGGCCATCAAGCTCCTCGCGGGCATCGGTGAGCCGCTGGTCGGCCGCCTGATGATCTACGACGCCCTGGAGATGCAGTACCGCCAGGTCAAGGTCCGCAAGGACCCCGACTGCGCGGTCTGCGGCGAGAACCCCACCGTCACCGAACTCATCGACTACGAGGCCTTCTGCGGCGTCGTGTCCGAGGAGGCCCAGGAGGCGGCGGCCGGTGCGACGATCACTCCCAAGCAGCTCAAGGAGTGGATCGACGAGGGCGAGAACATCGAGATCATCGATGTCCGGGAGATCAACGAGTACGAGATCGTCTCGATCCCCGGCGCCAAGCTGATCCCCAAGAACGAGTTCCTCATGGGCACCGCCCTGGAGAGCCTCCCGCAGGACAAGAAGATTGTCTTGCACTGCAAGACGGGTGTCCGCAGTGCGGAAGTCCTCGCCGTCCTGAAGTCGGCGGGCTTCTCGGACGCGGTGCACGTGGGCGGCGGCGTGATCGGCTGGGTCCACCAGATCGAGCCCGACAAGCCGGTGTACTGACCCAACCTGCTGGGAAAGCCCCGCTCACCTTCGGTGAGCGGGGCTTTTCTCATGAGCAGACCGTGCCGTCCTTCGGGACGGTGCCGTCCAGCAGATAGCCGTCGACCGCGTCGTCGACGCAGTCGCTGCCGTTGCCGTACGCGCCGTGGCCCTCGCCCTTCCAGGTCATGTGGACGCCGACGCCCTTGCCGAGCTCGTCCGCCATCTTGCGGGCGCCCTCGTAGGGAGTGGCCGGGTCGCCGGTGTTGCCGATGACCAGGATCGGGGCGGCGCCCGGCGCGCTCACCTCGGGGGAGTCGTGCTGGCCGGCCACGGGCCAGTCGTAGCACCAGCCCGCCGTGTCCCAGCCGAGGAACCCTCCGAAGACCGGCGAGATCTCCCGGAACCGGTCCAGGCGCTTCTTGGCCTCCTCCGGAGTGGAGCGCTCCTTGCTGTCCAGGCAGGAGATCGCCCGCTGCGAGTGGCTCTGGGTGCTGTAGCGCCCGGAGGGATCGCGCTCGTTGTAGGCGTCGGCGAGCTGGAGCAGCGCCGTGCCGTCGCCCTTCTCGGCGTCCTCCAGGCCGCGGGTGAGCGCGGGCCAGCTCTGCTTGCTGTACAGCGTGACCAGGACGCCCGTGCTCGCCAGGGACTCGGTCAGCTTGCGGTCGCCGGAGGTGCGCATCGGCTCGCGGTCCACGCGCTCAAGGAGCTCCGCCACCTTCTTGGACCCCGCCTCGGGGTCCTCGCCGCGGGACTTGAAGTAGTTGTCCAGGGCGCGCTGGAAGCCTCGCGCCTGGTTCTCCGCGTGGCCGACCGAGTCCGCGCCGGGGTCGACGACCGCGTCCATGGCGAGGCGGCCGACGCGCTGGGGGAACAGGTGCGCGTACGTACCACCGAGCTCGGTGCCGTACGAGACGCCCATGTAGTGCAGCTTGTCGTCGCCGAGGACCTGGCGCATGAGGTCCATGTCGCGGGCGGCTTCGGCGGTCGACACATGCCCGATGAGCTTCTTCGCGCCGCGTGCGCAGCCCGCGCCGAAGTCCGCCGCGTCCTTGAAGTACGCCTTCTCCTCGGCCGGGGTGTCCGGCGTGAGGTCGACCTTCTCCTCGGCGGCCTGCGTGGTCCTGTCGTCGCGGCAGCGCAGGCCCTCGCTGGCCCCGACCCCGCGCGGGTCGAAGCTCACCAGGTCGTACCGCTCGCGCAGCGTGTCGTACATGTCGGCGAAGGACGGCAGGCCGGAGACGCCCGAGCCGCCGGGCCCGCCGAAGTTGAAGACGAGGGAGCCGATGCGGTCGCCCTTGCCGGTGGACTTGGCGCGGATCAGGGCGATGCCGATGGTCTCGCCGTCCGGCTCCGCGTAGTCCAAGGGCACCTTGAGCGTGGCGCACTGCCAGCCGGAGCCCGGCGCGGTGCCGCCCTCGGGAGCCTTGCAGCCACCCCAGTCCAGCTTCTGCGCGGCGAGGCCCTGGCCGGCGCCCTTCCCGTCGCTCTTCCCGCTTCTGTCGCCGCTCTTGTCGTCGTCGGAAGAACCACCGCAACCGACGGCGAGCCCCGCCACCAGAACCCCTGCGGCGGCCAGTGCCGCTGACCGTACGAAACGCTGCATGAAGGCGCTTCCCCCCTTGGAAGACAGTCAAGCCATAGTAGGCGGGGCCACTGACAGCGACTTGGGTGGGTTTGCCGGGCTCGGCCGTCAGGAGCAGCCTCCGGCAGGAGCAGACTCGTCAGGAGCAGACGGTCCCCGCCTTCGGGACCGTGCCGTCGAGCAGATAGCCGTCCACCGCGTCGCGCACGCACGTGTTCTTGCTGTCGTACGCCCCGTGCCCCTGGCCCTTGTACGTCAGCTCGACACCGACGCCCTCCCCGAGCGCCCGCGCCATCTTGCGCGCGCCCTCGTAAGGAGTGGCCGGGTCGCCGGTGTTGCCGATGACGACGATGGGCGGCGCGCCGTCGGCGCCGACGTCCGGGTGGTCGGCCTGGCCCTCGACCGGCCAGTCGGTGCAGCCGACCATGCCCCACGCCAGGTAGTCGCCGAACAGCGGTGACGCCTTCCGGAAGTCGGGCAGCTTCTCTTCGACGTACTGCGTGGAGTAACGCGCCTTGTCGTCCGCGCAGTTGATGGAGACGTTGGCGGCCTGGATGTTGCTGTACTCGCCGTCCTCGTTGCGCCCGTTCATCGAGTCCGAGAGCGCCATCAGGATCCTGCCGTCACCGTCGTACGCCTCTTCGAGGCCCTGGGTGAGATAGGGCCAGAAGTCCTTGGAGTACAGGGACTGCGCGATGCCGTTGGTGGCGGCGGTCTGGGTCAGCTCGCGGGGCGGGAGGCCGCGGATCGGCTTGCGGTCCAGGTCCTGGAGCAGCTTCGCGATCCTGTCCTTGACGTCCTGCTCCGTGTCGCCGATCGGGCAGTCCGTGATCTTGGAGGTGCAGTCCTTCGCGAAGTTGTCGAGAGCGAGCTGGAAGCCCTCGGCCTGGCCGAGGGAGCCCTCCTCGGCGTTCTGGGTGGGGTCGACGACCGCGTCGAAGACGGCCCGCCCCACCTTCTTCGGGAACAGGTGTGCGTACACGCCGCCGAGTTCGGTGCCGTACGAGATGCCGAAGTAGTGCAGCTTGTCGTCGCCGAGCACCTGGCGCATCAGATCCATGTCGCGGGCCGCGTCGGTGGTGCGGACGTGGGGGAGCGTCTTGCCGGAGTTCTTCTCGCAGGCGCCGTTGAAGGCCTTGACGCTGTCGACCAGCTTCTTGCGCTCGGTGTCGTCGTCGGGCGTGGAGTCCTGCTGGAAGTAGGCGTCGAGCTGTTCGTCGTCCTCGCACTCGATCCCCGCGCTGCGGCCGACGCCGCGCGGGTCGAAGCTCACCAGGTCGTAGCGCGTGCGCAGCTTGGCGTACTCCGAACCGAAGGCGGGCAGCGTGGTGACGCCGGAGCCGCCGGGGCCGCCGAAGTTGAAGACGAGGGAGCCGATGCGGTCGCCCTTGCCGCCGCTCGCGGCCGCCTTGATCAACGCGATGCCGATCGTGTCGCCCTCCGGCTTCGACCAGTCGAGGGGCGCCTTCATGGTGGCGCACTGCCATGCGGCGCCGCCGGGCAGCGGGGAGGGCGCGTCACCCCCGCCTTCGGAGGCGGCGGGCGCGGGGCAGTCCTTCCAGCTCAGCTTCTGAGCCGACAGGTCCTCCTCGTCCTTGGAGTCACCGCCGCCGCACGCCGCGAGGGTGGCGGACAGAAGCAGGGTGGCGGCGGCCAGGACGCCGGGGCGTGGCGGGGGCTGTGAGGGCATGTGCCCATCCTGCGGGGGGTCCTGACGGGACGCTCGGGGCGCGGGCCGTGCGGGTGAGAGGGGCCGTCTGCTCCGGCTCGACGGCGCTCCGAAGGGGCGCGGGGAACTGCGCGCCGGCCAGGACGCTCCCGCGGACGACACACCGCCCTCCAGATGACGCACTGCCCCTCCCGGCGGAGCGTTAAAGCAGCCCCTTCCTTGTGAGGTGGTTGAAGAACAGCCACCCCGGAAGCACCGGAAGCCACAGCGTCAGAAGCCGGTAGAGCAGCACCGCGGGAGCCGCCACGTCCTTGGGGACGCCGACCGCGATCAGACCGAAGGTCAACGTCGCCTCCACGGCGCCCACACCGCCGGGCGTCGGCGCCGCCGACCCCAGCGCGTTGCCCGCGAGGAAGACCACCGCGACGCTCGCGAGGCTCAGCGAGGTCATCTGTTCGTTGCCGAAGGCCCGCACCGAAGCGTCGAGACAGAGTACGAACATCAGGGTCAGCAGCAGCATCCCGCCGATGCCGGTGAGCAGCTTCTGCGGGCGCTGCAGCACGTCCAGCATGCGCGGTACGACACCCGCGAAAAGCGACCGCACGCGCGTGACGACGAATTTCCGCAGGAACGGGATGGCCGTCACCACGAGCACGAGCACCGCGACCGAGAGAAGGCCGGCGATGACCGTGCGGGACGGCGTGAACGACGGTGTCTTCTCCGTCCCCGTCAGATAGCCGAAGACGAGCAGCAGCAGGATGTGCGAGCCAAGACCGAACAGCTGCGAGGCCCCGACGCTCGCCACCGCGAGCCCGGAGCGCACCCCGGAGCGCTGCAGGAAGCGCGTGTTCAGCGCGACACCGCCGACCGCGGCGGGCGCCACGATCTTCACGAACGACCCGGCGACCTGCGCCGCCACCGCTCGCAGGAACGGCACCCGCTCCGGTACGAAGCCCAGCAGGCTCATCGCCGCGGCGAAGTAGCTCAGCGCGGAGAACCCGACGGCGGCGGCCACCCAGCCCCACTCGGCCTCCTGGAAGAGCGTGCCGAACTCGACGTGGGTGAGCTGCGACAGCAGGAAGTACGCGCCGATGGCACCGGCGATGAAACTGATCAGCGTGCGGGGCCTGATCCGTTCGAGCTGCGCCGGCTCGACGGGCGCCGTCGGACGGATGAGCAGCACCTGGTGGCGGATCTGGGTGAGCAGATCCTCCTCGCGCGCCTGCTCCAGAGCCTCGTCTATGGCCTGCTTCTCGGCCTGCCGCTCCTGCTTGGCGGCCTGCTTCACCTGCTTCTGGGCCTGCTTGTCCGTACGTACGCCTTCGGCGACCTCCTCGGACACCTCCGCGCGCACGGCCTGTCTGGACCTGCGGGAGGCCTCCAGGACCGCCTCACGCTCGCGCTGCGACCGCTCGCGCGCCAGCTTGCGCAGGGTGGCACGGGTGGAGCGGGTGAGGGCGATCGGCTGGAGCAGCGGCAGACAGTCGGCCACCGCGTCCGGGCCGAGGATCTCGACGGCGGCGGCGACCGCGCGCTCGGCGCCCACCCGCAGCCCGAGGGCGGTCAGGAGCTGGGCGATGTCCATCCGCAGGACCAGGTCGCCCGCGGCGATCTCGCCGCCGCGCAGGTCGGTGAGGATGACGGTGCCGGAACGATCCACCAGTACCGCGTCGCCCGCGAGTCTGCGGTGCGCGATGCGCCGGGACTGCAGCGCCCGCACCTGCCGCCAGGCCTCGCACAGCAGTTCGTCGGTGATGGAGTCGTCCGGCAGGGAGTCCAGGGAGCGGCCGCCCGTGTGCTCGTAGACGAGCATCACCGCGTCGGGGCCCAGCTCCGAGGTGGCGATGAGTTTCGGCGCGTTGGCCCCGGCGGCGATCGCCGCGTAGGCGAGGAGGGCCTCCTGTTCCAGGGCCTGGCGCAACGACTGCAGACTGCGCCGCTGGGTGATGCCGCGCAGCGTCAGCCTGCGCCAGACGCGGTAGAAGAAGCCCTGCGCCTGTTGTTCACGGTCGATGACCGTGACGTCCAGGGGTGCGCCGTCCTCCATGGTGACGAAGTAGCGGCGGCCGCGGTCGCCGTGCTCGCTGTCCGGGGACTCCTCGCGGGAGGCGCTCACGGGGCGGAAACCGACGTGCCGCAGGCCTGCCAGCAGCGTCTGGCCAGTGGGTCGTACGTTGGGCGAGCCGACCGCGTAGAGCGTGCCGTACGCCACGGTCCAGCCGATGAGCACCGTCAGGAGGATCGAGAACGGCGTCGTGTAGCCGGTGACCAGCATCGTGAACGCGTCGAGCAGCAGTACCACGAAGAGCACCAGGCGCCAGCGCGGTCTGCGGGACATGCCGACAGCGGTCATGTACGCGATGACGGGCGCGAGGTAGCCGTGCACCGGGTCGGTGAACGCGTGGAGGTCCGCGGGGGACGGCTTGGTGAGCGCGTCCTGGATGGAGCCCGGGGCGGCCTTGGCGACCCAGAGGTCGGTGGCCAGCGTCACGCCGTGCGCGAGGACGGCCGCCAGGACGCCGTCGGCGATGCGCAGGCCGTCCCGTTTGATCAGCCGTTCGATCGCGAACGCGACGGGGACGAGCAGCACGCCGATGCTGGCGACGAGACCCGCCACCTTGATCAGCAGGTCGGGCGCCTGGTCCGTGCCCTTGTCGATGTCCTGTTCGAGCCCGGACGTCGTGCCGTGCGCGAACGCGGCGATCGCGAGGAGCACGACGATCGCGAGGATGCCGACGAGCAGCCGCATGAGGTCGGAGGGGCGGTGCACGCGCGCGGAGAGCAGCGGTTCGTCGCGCTCCACACGGTCGGCGTGCGCGCCGCTGTCGCCACAGTCGTCGGGGTCGAAGCTGTCGTCGCCGGGCTTGTCGTTGTCGCTCTTGACGCTCTTGACGCTCTTGTCGGTCTTCAGGGCGGGCTCACCGGTGTCCGGGTGTGACTCGGACGCAGAGGTGCCCGCCTTCTCATCGGGATGCACGCCCTGCTGCTCCGTCGTCTCTTCTTGATCTCGTATCACCAGTCACCGCCCGCACGATGGTGGCATGCCGGGTCGCTACAGGGAGGCATCAGGGGGCAACGCAAGGACGCGAAGTGGTCACGAAACGACACTTTGCGCCCTGTCGGCAGCCCCACGGGACGCTCCGCGGCGGGCCCGTCACGGTGTCGGTGGGGTACGGCAGGATGGTCCGGATGAGCGAGGAGAGCGGAGTGCGACAGGTGCCGCCCGACGATGCGGAGCAGGCGCTTCCGGAGTACGCGGAGCGGGTCCTCGACGTCGCGGAACTGATCCCTCCGGGGCGTGTGATGACGTACGGAGACGTCGCCGAGTGGCTGGAGGAAGGCGGCCCGCGCCAGGTGGGGCGGGTGATGGCCCTCTACGGAGGAGGCGTTCCGTGGTGGCGCGTCGTGCGCTCCGACGGGGTCCTGCTGCCGGGCCACGAACTGCGTGCCCTGGAGCGCTACCGCGAAGAGGACACCCCTTTGCGGCAGCCTTCGCGCGCCGCCCAGGGGCATGTGCCGAAGCTCGACATGCGGCGGGCGCGGTGGGACGGGTGTGACATACGTGACGGGCGCGTCCTGCGCGACCTGCGCGATGCGTGTGAGGTGCGTGACATGCCGGGCGCGGTGGACTCGGCGGGCGTGGTGTCGGCTCGTGCCGTGAGCGTCACGCGGAGTACCGGGAGCGCCGGGGGCAGATCGGTGGACGCAGGGGCCGAGGGAGGCTCGGGGGACCGCGGCGGCGCGGGAGGCGACGCCGCTGGTGACGCTCGCCCGCAGGCTCCGGAGGCTCACATCTGACAGCTTCCGCCATCGGGCGGCCCGGCGGAGACCCGGTGGCCCGTCCGGGGGAAGCCCCGCGTCCCCCGTGCTCACTGGCGTAGCGTCGACAGCACGCGCCCCCGTCATACCGCGGCCACTTTTCGACCAGCACACCCACCAGGACCGGCGACCCACGTGAGCTCCCCTTCTTCCGCCCGGCACATCCGGCACCCGTCGCACCCTCAGGTACGACAGGGGACCCCGGGTGCCTACCGGCTGGTGCGCACCCCGCCGGCTCCGTTGGAGCCCCCTCGCTTGGACGCAGGTCAGCGCGCGGTGGTTGACCACCGGGGTGGACCGCTCCTCGTCCTGGCGGGGCCGGGCACCGGTAAGACCACCACGCTCGTGGAGGCCGTCGCCGCGCGCGTGGCCCGGGGCGCGGACCCCGCCCGGCTGCTGGTCCTCACCTTCAGCCGCAAGGCCGCGGTCGAGCTGCGCGACCGCATGGCGCTGCGCATAGGGGCGGCGCGCGCCCCGCAGGCCACGACGTTCCACTCGTTCTGCTACGCCCTCGTCAGGGCCCATCAGGACGCCGACCTGTTCGTCGAACCGCTGCGGCTCCTGTCGGGTCCCGAACAGGACGTGGCGGTACGTGAGCTGCTCGCGGGCCAGATCGACCTAGCGAAGGAAGGCCGCGGGCACGTCCGCTGGCCGGACGAACTGCGGGCCTGCCTCACCACCCGCGGCTTCGCCGACGAGGTGCGCGCGGTGCTCGCCCGCAGCCGCGAGCTGGGCCTGGGCCCGGCCGCCCTAGACGCCTTCGCCCGCCGCAGCGGCCGGCCCGACTGGGGGGCGGCGGCGGCCTTCCTCGCCGAGTACCTGGACGTACTCGACCTGCAAGGAGTGCTCGACTACGCGGAACTGGTGCACCGTGCGGTACTGCTCGCGCGCCGCCCCGAGGTGGCGCGGGCGCTGGGCGCGCAGTACGACGCCGTCTTCGTGGACGAGTACCAGGACACCGACCCGGCACAGGTACGGCTGCTGCACGCGCTCTCCGGGGGCGGCCGGACACTCGTCGCCTTCGGAGACCCCGACCAGTCGATCTACACCTTCCGGGGCGCCGATGTGAACGGCATCCTGGAGTTCCCGTACGACTTCCCGCGCGCGGACGGCACCCCGGCGCCGGTCGAGGTCCTGACGACGTCCCGCAGGTCGGGCGCGCGGCTGCTCGCGGCCACCCGGCTGCTCACCCGCCGCATGCCGCTGACCAGACTGCCCGCGGAGAAGGTGCGGGCCCACCGGGAGCTGACGCCGGTCAGGGACGGCGGCGGGGTCGAGGTGTACACGTACCCGACGGCCGGTACGGAACTCGACAACATCGCGGACATCCTGCGCCGCGCACACCTGGAGGACGGCGTCCCCTGGGGCGACATGGCGGTCCTGGTGCGCGCCGGCGCCCGCACGATCCCCGCGGTCCGCCGCAGCCTCAGCGCGGCGGGCGTCCCCCTGGAGATCGACGGCGACGACATCGCCCTCCGCCATGAGCCCGCGGTGACGCCGCTGTTGACGGCGCTTCGAGTGGTGGCCATGGCGGTGATCTCGGAGACGCCGGATGTGGAAGCGGGTTTCGAGACGTCGGATTCCGAGACGTCGGATTCCGAGACGTCCGGTTCCGAGACGTCCGGTTCGGAGACCGAGGCGGACGCGGAGACCGAGCGCCCGTCCACTGCCGAAGCGATGCCCGAAGCCGACGCGGACGCCGACGCCACCGATACCGACGCCACCGATACCGACGACGCAGATACAGAAGCGGGCGCCGACACACAAGCGGGCGCCGACACAGAAGCGGCCACGGACGTGACCGCCGACACCGTCGTCCCCTCCTGGCTCGACACCGAGACCGCGCTGACCCTCCTGACCTCCCCCCTGGCCGGGATGGACGCCGCCGACCTGCGCCGTCTCGGCCGCGCCCTGCGCGAGGAGGAGCGCGCGGCGGGCAACCACCTGCCGCCGCCCTCGGACCAGCTGCTGGCCCGTGCCCTCGCCGAGCCGGAGCGGCTCGTCGCGCACGACCCCACGTACGCCCGGGGAGCCCAGCGGCTCGGCGCGCTGCTCCGCAAGGCCCGTGAGCGCCTCGCGGGCGGCGGCACGGCCGAAGAGGCCCTGTGGGAGCTGTGGGACGGCACACCGTGGCCTGGACGCCTTGAACGCGCCGCGCGTCGCGGGGGAGCGGCAGGACGCAACGCCGACCGCGACCTGGACGCGGTGTGCGCGCTGTTCGCCGCCGCGGCCCGCGCCGAGGAGCGCATCGGCGGCCGTGGCGCGCTCAACTTCCTGGAGGAGACCGAGGCGCAGGACATCGCCGCGGACACGCTCACGCGCCGCACGGCGCGCCCCGACGCCGTGCGCCTGATGACCGCACACCGCTCCAAGGGCCTTGAGTGGCGCCTCGTCGTGGTCGCGGGCGTCCAGGAAGGACTCTGGCCCGACCTGCGCCGCCGAGGCTCCCTCCTGGAAGCGGACCGCATCGGCCGCGACGGTCTCGCCGAGCCGCTCACCCCCGGAGCGCTCCTCTCCGAAGAGCGGCGCCTTTTCTACGTGGCGGCCACGCGCGCGCGTGAACGCCTCATAGTGACCGCGGTGAAGGCGCCCGCGGACGACGGCGACCAGCCCTCCCGCTTCCTCACCGAACTGGGCGTCGAGCCCAAGGACGTGACGGGCCGCCCCCGCCGCCCCCTGTCCGTCGCGGCGCTCGTCGCCGAGCTGCGCGCCACCACCGTCGACCCGCGCGTCTCGGACACCCTGCGCGAGGCCGCGGCCCAGCGCCTGGCGCGCCTCGCCGCGCTCAGCGACGGCGACGGCCGTCCCCTGGTGCCGTCCGCGCACCCCTACCGCTGGTGGGGCATGTACGAGCCGACGGTGAGCGAAGTCCCCCTGAGGGACCGCGACAAGCCCGTCGTGCTCTCCGGAAGCGCCCTGGACCAGCTCGCCAACACCTGCTCCCTGCAGTGGTTCCTGGGCCGCGAGGTGAAGGCGGACGCGCCCGCGACCGCCGCGCAGGGCTTCGGCAACGTAGTGCATGTCCTGGCCGACGAGGTGGCCTCCGGACGCACCCCCGCCGACCTCGCCGTCCTCATGGAGCGCCTCGACTCGGTGTGGGACGCGCTCGCTTTCGACGCCCCGTGGAAGTCGGCACAGGAGAAGGAGCACGCGCGCGTGGCGCTCGAACGCTTCCTTCAGTGGCACGTCGACTCCAACGGCGCCCGGGGGAGCCGTACACCCGTCGCCAGCGAGCACGGCTTCGACGTGACCCTCGAAGCGGGGCCCTACGAAGTACGCGTACGAGGCTCGATGGACCGCGTCGAACAGGACGCGGAAGGCCGTGCCTACGTAGTGGACTTCAAGACCGGCAAGCAGGCCCCGACCGCCGCCGAGGTCGCCCGCCATCCGCAGCTCGCCGTCTACCAGCTGGCGGTCCGCGAAGGCGCCGCCGACGAGGCCTTCGGAGGGGTGCGTCCCGAACCGGGCGGCGCGGAACTGGTGCAGCTGCGCCAGGGCGCCGCCAAGAAGAACGGCGGCGACACCCTCCCCAAGGTGCAGGCCCAGGAACCCCTCTCCGGAGAGTGGATCGGCGACCTCCTCGCGACGGCCGCGGGCAAGGTGCTCGACGAGCGCTTCACGCCCACCGCGGGCCAGCACTGCACGCACTGCGCCTTCCGCGCCTCGTGCAGCGCGCGCCCGGAGGGCCGCCACGTCGTGGAATGACTCGTTCCGCCCCACCAGTGGCGATTGTCACGACGAGCCACCCGCAGGCACAGCACCCTCCCCAGCAATCTAAAGTCTCCGTAAAGACATGCTGTGCACCGGCTGGCGGTGCACCCTTTTCGAGGAGATACGCGCATATGGCAGCCAATAGGAAGCTCCTGGCAGTGGCCGCGGCCTGCGCCGCCGCCGTCATCGGTGTGGCGGGCTGCGGCAGCGAGGGCGACAAGGACCCCTTTGAGGGCATGAGCGCCGACAAGATCGCCGACAAGGCTTCCAAGGCTTCCAAGGACGCGGGCTCCTTCTCGATGAAGGGCCAGGTGAAGCAGGGCGGCGAGGTGAGCGACATCGAGTTCGCCGTCGCCGAGTCCGGGGACTGCAAGGGCACGATGGGCTCGTCGAAGAAGGGCACCGCCGACTTCCTCGCCTCCGGGAAGTTCTCGTACGTCAAGGCCGACGACAAGTTCTGGGAGGGCCAGGGCGGTGGCGCCACGGCCGAGCTCCTCAAGGGCCGTTGGGTGAAGACACCGAACAACAAGGGCGCGAGCCCCTGCAACCCGGACGACATGTTCAAGTCCGACAACCTCAAGAAGCTGAAGCGAGGGGACGACTCCGAGGTCGCGGGCAAGAAGGCCGCCGTCCTCACCCGCAAGAAGGGCTCCGAGACCACCACCTTCTACGTGGCCATGGAGGGCAAGCCCTACTTCCTGAAGGTCGTGAACAAGGGCGGCGACGGCCCGGGCACGGTGACCTTCAGCGACTACGGCAAGGCCGTCGACGTCAAGGCCCCGCCGGCCAGTGAGGTCGTGGACCCGGACAAGCTCTCGTCCGGTTCCTGACACCTTCCTGACGGATCCTGATCCCACGCACCCCATGAGCGCGCGGTGGCCGCTCGCATCCGGGCCCGCCCCGGTTGTCAGTGGCCACCGCTAGCCTCTCTGACGTGCCACCTCGTATCACCGACCCCGAGCAGCTCAAGGAGCTCCTGGGGATCCCGTTCACCCCGGAGCAGACGGCGTGCATCACCGCGCCGCCCGCCCCGCAGGTGATCGTGGCCGGAGCCGGCTCCGGCAAGACGACGGTGATGGCGGCGCGCGTGGTCTGGCTGGTCGGCACCGGCCAGGTCGCCCCCGAACAGGTCCTCGGACTGACGTTCACGAACAAGGCCGCGGGCGAGCTCGCCGAGCGCGTGCGCCAGGCGCTGATCAAGGCCGGGGTCACCGACCCGGAGGCCGTGGACCCGGACAATCCGCCGGGCGAGCCGGTCATCTCCACGTACCACGCCTTCGCGGGCCGCCTCCTGACCGACCACGGCCTGCGCATCGGCCTGGAGCCGGCCTCCCGCCTCCTCGCCGATGCCACCCGTTTCCAGCTCGCCGCACGCGTGCTGCGCGAGGCCCCCGGGCCCTATCCCGCGCTGACCCGGTCCTTCCCCGACCTCGTCAGCGACCTCCTCGCCCTCGACAGCGAGCTCGCGGAGCATCTCGTACACCCCGAGAGACTCCGCGCGTACGACACCGAACTGCTGCGCGCCCTGGACGGCGCGAAGCTCTCCAACGCCGATCTGCGCAAGATCCCGGAGACGGCGGCGGCCCGCCTGGAGCTGGCCGAGCTCGTCGGCGGGTACCGCGCGGCCAAGCGCTCACGCGACCTCCTCGACTTCGGCGACCAGATCGCCCTCTCCGCGACGCTCGCCCGCACCCGCGCGGAGGTCGGCGAGATCCTGCGGGACGAGTTCCGCGTCGTACTCCTCGACGAGTACCAGGACACGTCGGTGGCCCAGCGCATCCTCCTGTCCGGCCTGTTCGGTGGCGGCACGGGCCACCCGGTGACCGCGGTCGGCGACCCCTGCCAGGCAATCTACGGCTGGCGCGGCGCCTCGGTGGCCAACCTCGACGACTTCCCCGAGCACTTCTCGTACGCCGACGGGCGCCCCGCCACGCGCCACGCGCTCAGCGAGAACCGCCGCAGCGGCGGCCGCCTCCTGGAGCTGGCCAACGGCCTCGCGGAGCCCCTGCGCGCGATGCACGCGGGCGTGGAGGCACTGCGGCCCGCGCCCGGCGCCGAGCGCGACGGACTGGTGCGCTGCGCCCTGCTGCGCACGCACGCCGAGGAGATCGACTGGCTCGCCGACTCGATCGCCCACCTCGTCCGCACCGGCAAGGCCCCCGGTGAGATCGCCGTCCTGTGCCGCACGGCGACCGACTTCGCGGAGATCCAGGCCGCGCTCGTCGCCCGCGACATCCCGGTGGAGGTCGTCGGCCTCTCCGGGCTGCTCCACCTCCCGGAGGTCGCCGACCTCGTCGCCGTCTGCGAGGTCCTCCAGGACCCGGGGGCGAACGCCTCCCTGGTGCGGCTGCTCACGGGACCGCGCTGGCGGATCGGCGCCCGCGACCTCGCCCTCCTGGGCCGCTGCGCCCGCCTTCTCGTACGCCCCGGGCACACCGCCCCCGACGACCCCGACCGGCGCCTCGCCGAGGCCGTCGAGGGGGTCGACCCTGCCGAGGTGATATCGCTCGCGGACGCCCTGGACACCTTCCTGGAGTCGCCCCTCGACCCGGGCGACGCCTCCGGAAGGGACGACGGACTGCCCTTCTCGGCGGACGCCAGGGTGCGTTTCGCCCGGCTCGCCGCCGAGCTGCGCGAGCTGCGCCGGTCGCTGTCCGACCCGCTGATGGACGTACTGCACCGCGTGCTCGCCGTGACCGGCCTGGAGGTGGAGCTCTCCGCGTCGCCGGGCGCCCTGGCGGCCCGCCGCCGCGAGACCCTCTCGAACTTCCTGGACGTCGCCGCGTCCTTCGCCGCGAACGACAACGGCGCGACGCTGCTCGCCTTCCTCGGCTTCCTGCGCACCGCCGCGCAGTACGAGAAGGGCCTCGACAACGCCCTGCCGGGCGGCGAGAACACCGTCAAGGTGCTCACCGCCCACAAGTCCAAGGGCCTGGAGTGGGACGTCGTCGCCGTCCCCGGCCTGGTCAACGGAGTCTTCCCGAGCGCACAGGGCCGCGAGAAGTGGACCGCCCAGGCCAAGGTCGTCCCGCACGAACTGCGCGGCGACGCGGCCACCCTGCCCGACATCGACGCGTGGGACGCCAAGGGCATGAAGGCCTTCCACGAAGCCATGAAGGACCACCAGCGCACCGAGGAACTCCGCCTCGGGTACGTCACGTTCACCCGCCCCCGCTCCCTGCTCCTGGGCTCGGGCCACTGGTGGGGCCCTTCCCAGAAGAAGCCGCGCGGCCCCTCGGGCTTCCTGTGGGCCCTGCACGACCACTGCGCGGCGGGCCACGGCGAGACAGAGGTCTGGGCGGACGAACCGGCCGAGGACGAGGAGAACCCCGCCCTGGGCGAGGTGACCGCCGACCAGGCGTGGCCGCTCCCGCTGGACGACGACTCCCTGGCCCGCCGCCGCGCCGCCGCCAGGACCGTCCTCGACCACCTGGAGCGCCTCACGGGTGAGGGCGCACAGGAGCCGGCCCGCTCCCACGAACAGGCCCACCCTTCGGCGTACGACGATGTTCCCCCGGCGGACGACCCGGAGTGGCCGCCCCCTCCCGAGGACGAAGACGTCCCCTACGAAGAGGCTGCCTACGAGGGCGCTCCTTACGGAGACGCCGACTTCCCCGACGCCGACCCGGCGGACTGGGACTCCCTGGCGACGGAGCGCCCGACGATCCCGCACCCCGCGGACGCCCCCGAGGCGGAAAGCGGCCCCCAGCCCGGGACCGCCACGTCCGGCCACGCACGCGTGCCGCTCCCCGCACAGCCCTCCGAAGCGCGCCCGCACCCCGCCGAGCGCCACCGCGTCGCGGACACTCGCCTCACCCCCGAGGAGCTCCGCACCCTCGCCTCCTGGGACCGTGACCTGGACGCCCTCACCGGGGAGCTCCTGCATGCCCGCGAGGCCGTCAGGGACATCCCCGTGCCGCCGTCGCTCACCGCGTCCGAGCTGATGCGCCTGGCCGCCGACCCCGACGGCTTCGCCATGGACCTCGCCCGGCCCATGCCCCGCCCACCGCAGCCGGCAGCCCGCCGCGGCACCCGCTTCCACGCCTGGGTCGAGTCCCGCTTCGAAGAGCTCACGCTGCCGATGCTCGCCCCCGAGGACCTGCCCGGCGGCGGCCCGGACGAGGCGGAGATCGCCGACGAGCGCGACCTGGAAGCCCTCAAGGAAGCCTTCGAGCGCACGGAGTACGCCCGCCGCACGCCCCACCGTGTCGAGGTGCCCTTCCAGTTCGTCATCGCCAACCGTGTGATCCGGGGGCGCATCGACGCCGTCTACAAGGAAGGTGACGGAGACGACACGACGTACGAGATCGTCGACTGGAAGACCAGCCGCACCCACAGCGCCGACCCCCTCCAGCTCGCCGTCTACCGTCTCGCCTGGGCCGAACAGCAAGGCGTCCCTCCAGAGGCGGTGAAGGCCGCCTTCCTGTATGTGCGCAGCGGGGAGACCGCCCGCCCCAGGGACCTCCCGGGCCGCGCCGATCTCGAACGCCTCCTGCTCGGAGAACCGCCGCACGAGGCCACCTCGGATGGCGGATAGGCTCGTGACCATGAGCGAGACACCGGACAGCGCCGTCCGTACGTACATCGAGGACCACCGTGCCGCCTTCCTGAAGGACCTCGCGGAGTGGCTGCGCATCCCGTCCGTGTCGGCGCAGCCCGACCACGCCGGGGACGTGCGCCGCAGCGCCGAGTGGCTCGCCGCCCAGCTCAAGGAGACCGGCTTCCCGACCGCGGAGGTCTGGCAGACCCCGGGAGCGCCCGCCGTCTTCGCCGAGTGGCCCTCGGGCGACCCGCAGGCCCCCACCGTCCTCGTCTACGGCCACCACGACGTCCAGCCCGCGGCCCGCGAGGACGGCTGGAACACCGACCCCTTCGAGCCCGTCGTCCAGGGGAACCGCCTCCACGCGCGCGGGGCGGCCGACGACAAGGGCCAGGTTTTCTTCCACACCCTCGGGGTCCGCGCCCACCTCGCCGCCACGGGCCGCACCGCCCCGGCGGTGAACCTGAAGCTGCTCATCGAGGGCGAGGAGGAGTCCGGCTCCCCGCACTTCCGCGAGCTCATCGAGGCCCACAAGGACCGCATCGCCGCCGACGCGGTGATCGTCTCCGACACCGGCATGTGGTCGCAGGACACCCCGACCGTCTGCACCGGCATGCGCGGCCTCGCGGAGTGCGAGATCGTGCTGCACGGCCCCGACCAGGACATCCACTCCGGCTCCTTCGGCGGCGCGGTCCCGAACCCCGCCACCGAGGTCGCCCGCCTGGTCGCCGCCCTCCACGACGAGCACGCGCGCGTGGCGATCCCCGGCTTCTACGAAGGCATCACGGAACTCACCGACCGGGAGCGCGAACTCTTCGCCGAGCTGCCCTTCGACGAGGAGCGCTGGCTGCGTACGGCCAAGTCGCACGCCACTCACGGAGAGGCGGGGTACACCACCCTGGAGCGCGTCTGGGCCCGCCCCACCGCCGAGGTCAACGGCATCGGCGGCGGCTATCAGGGAGCGGGCAGCAAGACGGTCGTTCCGTCGTCCGCCCTGGTGAAGCTCTCGTTCCGGCTGGTCGCCGGCCAGGACCTGGAGCACGTGGAGAACGCCGTGCGAGCCTGGGCCGCCGATCGCATCCCCGCCGGAATCCGCCACACCGTCACCTTCAGCCCCGGCACCCGCCCGTGTCTGACCCCGCTGGACCACCCGGCCCTGCAGTCCGTGGTCCGCGCGATGGGCCGCGCCTTCGAGCAGCCGATCCGCTTCACGCGCGAGGGCGGCTCAGGACCGGCGGCCGACCTCCAGGACGTCCTCGCCGCACCCGTGCTCTTCCTCGGCATCTCCGTCCCGTCCGACGGCTGGCACGCGCCGAACGAGAAGGTCGAGATCGATCTGCTCCTCAAGGGTGTGGAGACGACCGCCTACCTGTGGGGCGACCTCGCGGAGAACTGGCGCGATGCACACTGACAGTCCCCGGAACGCCGAGCACGTCCTGCCGCACGCCCTGCTGAGCCACCCATTCCATCGGGGGAGTTGGAAGCACCTGTGACCACCTGGACCGACCGCACCGCAGACCGCCCCGTCTCGCTGACCGCGCCGAGCGGCATCGACCGCGCGGCCCACCACCGCATGGACGAGGCGTGGCTCGCCGCAGCCTGGAGCCACCCGACGACGCGGGTCTTCGTCGTGTCCGGCGGTCAGGTGCTCATCGACGAGACCCCCGAGGGCCGCACCGAGCTGGTGACGACCCCGTCCTTCGAGGCGCCGCTCACCGAGGAGCACCGCTACTTCCTGGGCACGGACGACGACGGCGTCAGCTACTTCGCGCTCCAGAAGGACACCCTGCCGGGCCGCATGGACCAGTCGGCGCGCCCCGCCGGACTGCGCGAGGCGGGGCTGCTGCTCTCACCCCGCGACGCGGGCCTGATGGTGCACGCCGTGGCCCTGGAGAACTGGCAGCGCCTGCACCGCTTCTGCTCGCGCTGCGGCGAGCGCACCGTCATCGCCGCCGCGGGCCACATCCGCCGCTGCCAGGCGTGCGGCGCCGAGCACTACCCGCGCACGGACCCCGCCGTGATCATGGCGGTCAGGGACAGCGAGGACCGCATCCTCCTCGGCCGCCAGGTGCACTGGCCCGAAGGGCGCTTCTCGACCCTCGCGGGCTTCGTCGAGCCGGGAGAGTCCATCGAGCAGTCGGTGCGGCGCGAGGTCTTCGAGGAGGCGGGTGTCACGGTCGGCGACGTCGAGTACGTCGCGAGCCAGCCGTGGCCGTTCCCCTCCAGCCTGATGCTGGGCTTCATGGCCGACGCGACCTCTTCGGAGATCAACGTCGACGGTGAGGAGATCCACGAGGCCCGCTGGTTCTCCCGGGAAGACCTGCGGGCCGCATTCGAGTCCGGGGAGGTCCTGCCTCCCTTCGGCATCTCGATTGCGGCCCGGCTGATCGAGCTCTGGTACGGCAAGCCCCTGCCGAAGCCGGGGACCGTGGGCTGAGCCCTTCCGGCTCCGTCCCTCAGACGGCCAGCTTCTGCTTGACCTGGGCCAGCGAGGGGTTCGTGAGCGTCGAGCCGTCCGGGAAGAGAACGGTGGGAACCGTCTGGTTTCCGCCGTTCGCCTTCTCGACGAAGGCCGCCGAGTCGGGGTCCTGCTCGATGTTGATCTCGGTGTACGCGATGCCCTCGCGGTCCATCTGGCCCTTGAGGCGTCGGCAGTAGCCGCACCACGTGGTGCTGTACATCGTCACAGTGCCCGGCATGTCTCTTGTGCTCCTTCGTCGCTGTGCGTACGTCATCGGGGACGTCATCGTCGCAATGAGACGAACGTACGTGACCCGGCCACCATTCCCGTATTAGTACGACCGCAGACCCCTGCCTGTGGACAACCGACTCACCCGCCCCCGGCGACCTGGCAGCATGAAGGGGTGACATCAGCAACGCACTCCCCCCTCTTCCCGCAGGTCCCGGACTCGGCCGACGCGGTGCTCGCCGGGCTGGACCCCGAGCAGCGCGAGGTGGCCACCGCCCTGCACGGGCCGGTGTGCGTCCTCGCGGGCGCCGGCACGGGCAAGACACGGGCGATCACCCACCGGATCGCCTATGGGGTGCGCGCCGGAATCCTCCAGCCCGCCAGCGTGCTGGCCGTCACGTTCACCAACCGCGCCGCGGGCGAGATGCGCGGCCGCCTCCGCCAGCTCGGCGCCTCCGGCGTCCAGGCCCGCACCTTCCACTCCGCGGCCCTGCGCCAGCTCCAGTTCTTCTGGCCGAAAGCAGTCGGTGGATCCCTGCCCAGGATCGTGGACCGCAAGATCAAGCTCGTCGCGGACGCGGCCGCCGCCTGCCGCATCCGCCTGGACCGCAACGAACTGCGCGACCTGACCAGCGAGATCGAATGGTCCAAGGTCACCCAGACTGTCCCGGCGGACTACGCGGCGGCCGCCGCCAAATCCGGCCGTGACGTCCCCCGAGACCCCGCCGAGACGGCCCAGCTGTACGCGGCGTACGAGGACCTCAAGCGCGACCGCGCCGTCATCGACTTCGAGGACGTCCTGCTCCTCGCCGTCGGCATCCTCCAGGACCGGCACGACATCGCCGAGCAGGTCCGCACCCAGTACCAGCACTTCGTGGTCGACGAGTACCAGGACGTGAGCCCCCTCCAGCAGCGCCTCCTGGAGCTCTGGCTCGGTGACCGCGACAGCCTCTGCGTCGTCGGCGACGCCAGCCAGACCATCTACTCCTTCACCGGCGCGACGCCGGACCACCTGCTGAACTTCCGCGCCCGCCACCCGGGAGCGACGGTCGTCAAGCTGGTCCGCGACTACCGCTCCACCCCCCAGGTGGTCCACCTCGCCAACGGGCTGCTCTCCCAGGCCCGCGGCCGCGCCGCCGACCACCGCCTGGAGCTGATCTCCCAGCGCGAGTCCGGAGCGGAACCGATCTACACCGAGTACGTGGACGAGCCGACCGAGGCCGAAGGCGCCGCCCGCCGCATCCGGGCCCTCCTCGCCGACGGCGTCCCCGCCAGCGAGATCGCGGTCCTCTTCCGCACGAACTCCCAGTCGGAGATCTACGAACAGGCCCTCGCCGACGCGGGCGTGCCCTACCAGCTGCGCGGCGCCGAGCGGTTCTTCGAGCGCACCGAGGTCCGCGAAGCCGGCGCGGCCCTGCGCGGCGCCGCCCGCTTCGGGGGCAACGACGCACTCCTGGACGACGTGATCGACCTGCCCTCCCAGGTGCGGGCCGTGCTGTCGACCAAGGGCTGGACGAACCAGCCCCCGGCCGGCTCGGGCGCGGTCCGTGACCGCTGGGAGTCCCTGGCCGCGCTGGTGCGCCTCGCCGAGGACTTCGCGCGCGCCAAGCCCGAGGCGACCCTCGCCGACCTCGTGGCCGAGCTCGACGAGCGGGCGAACGCCCAGCACGCGCCCACCGTCGAGGGCGTCACGCTCGCCTCGCTCCACGCGGCCAAGGGCCTGGAGTGGGACGCCGTGTTCCTCGTCGGCCTCGCCGAGGGCATGATGCCGATCACCTACGCCAAGACCGACGAGCAGATCGAGGAGGAGCGCCGTCTCCTCTATGTGGGAGTGACCCGGGCCCGCGTCCACCTCTCGCTCTCCTGGGCCCTGTCCCGCTCGCCGGGCGGCCGTCCGAACCGCCGCCCCAGCCGGTTCCTCGACGGCCTGCGCCCGGGATCCGGCGCGGGCACCGCGGGCCGCGCCGCGGGTGGCGGCCCCGGCGGCGTCGAGCGCGGCACCGCCGGTGAGGCCACCGGCACGGCGGTCGGCCGCCGCCAGCGCAAGAACCGTGCCCCGGCCCGCTGCCGGGTCTGTGGCCGGACCCTCACCGAAGCGGGCGAGATGAAGCTGATGCGGTGCGAGGACTGCCCGTCCGACATGGACGAGGGTCTCTACGAGCGGTTGCGGGAGTGGCGATCCGACCAGGCGAGGCAGTTGGGACAGCCCGCGTACTGCGTCTTCACGGACAAGACCTTGATCGCCATCGCGGAGGCCGTGCCGGACGACGAGGGCGAGCTGGCGCGGATTCCCGGGGTCGGCGTCCGCAAGTTTCACCGCTTCGGCACCGAGGTCCTTGCCATTTGCGCTGGTCAGGAGCTTGTAAGGGGCGCCGATGACGAATGATTCAAACTCGTCGAAAAAATAGTTTGCGCATGCGCAAGGAAGACCCATAGGTTCTTAAGCACAGGAACAGCGGCTTCTCCGAAGCCCTGGTCCTGTGCTGTACTTGTCAGTCCGCAGGATCGGTTCCGGTCGATCCCCCAGACGCCGAGAGGAGGCGAATTCCAGTGATCAGCATCAACGAGAGCTTCATCAGCACCGTCAAAATGACCGATCGCTCGGTCGTCGCTTCCTGCCTGCTCGGCTTCTCGCACCAGGGCACCGGTCTGTCCGGCGGCACCCCCGCCATGCGTCCGCTGTCCGCCCTGCCTCTCGCCGGTCTCTCCATTCGCGAGGCCAATGAGGGCAATGAGCGACCGACCAAGGCACCGGAAGCAGCAGTAGCGGAGGCGCAGGCGCAGGCCTATGCCTCTGCGGCGGCCGGTGCCGGATTCCGGAAGCAGACGACGCAGCACCACACGATGTGGGCCTTCCGTGGGCTCGAACCCTGGAGTGATCCAGTCTGATCCTCGATCAGACAGGCGCCTTCCAGGGCCGCGGAACCCCACCCGGGATCCGCGGCCCTTCTGTTTTCCCCAAAACAGGGAGACAGGACGAAGGGGCCAAGAGCAAGACCCGGTACCAGCCGCCAACCGGCCGACCCAGGCCGGCACGACCAGACGAGGAAAACACCACCGTGCAACTCGAAGCGCACGCCCCGTCCGTACCGCCTTCACAGACGATCTCCCCGCCCACACCCACGGAGGACCCGACCTTGACCCCCCTGACCGCGCTCACCGCGCTCGACGACGCCATCGAGAACCTCGGCGTACCCGTCCCCTGCCGTGCCTACGACCCCGAGGTCTTCTTCGCGGAGTCCCCGGCCGACGTCGAGTACGCCAAGTCGCTCTGCCGCACCTGCCCGCTGATGGAGGCCTGCCTCGCCGGCGCCAAGGAGCGGCGTGAGCCGTGGGGTGTCTGGGGCGGCGAGCTGTTCGTCCAGGGTGTTGTCGTCGCCCGCAAGCGGCCCCGTGGCCGCCCGCGCAAGAACCCGGTCGTCGCATGAGGACCGCCGGAACCATCGACCGCCCCCTGACGCACGACCCCAAGAAACAGGCCCCGATGAAGGCAGCCACCAGCGAGCCCGCAGGCTCCGCTACCCGAGACTTCACCACCACCGGCGCGCACGCCTCGCGCCAGAACAGGACCCGAGAGATGCAACTCATCCCAGAAGCCATGGCTCGCGCGCATATGCGCGAACGACTGCGTGAGGCCGAGGCTCAACGCCCGGCCGCGCGCCTGATGGCGGCCCGCCGTATGCAGCGCCGCGCTGAGCGCGCCTCGCTGCGTGCCCGGCGCGCGCTCGCCATGGCGGTCATGCAGTAAAGCCGCGAACGCGGCTCGGCACGACGACAGAGATATGACGGGGGGCCGGTCCGAACGGACCGGCCCCCGCGGTGTGTCCGCTCACGCCTCCACTACCGCGTCACCCTCCTCCGCTTCCACCTCGTCCGTCTCAGCCTCAGTCTCCGCCACGAAGCCGGGCAGCCACTCCTCCAGCTCGGTCCGCATCCTGACCGTCGCGCCCAGCTGGCACAGCACCCCGATCGTGCTCAGCGTCACACGGTGTATCAGGAGATACGACGGCGGAAGGTTCAGCCGCTTGCCCAGCTGGTAGGCGGGGGAGCGAGGATCGGCCACACGAGCCGCCTGGCCGCGCATCCAGCCCCGGGTGAAGGTGAACTCCTCCACCAGCATCGGCTCGATGATCGGCAGGAGGTAGTCGAGCACCGCGTCCGGTTCGAGATCGACGGACTCCTTGACGAAGCCCTCCTCGCACAACATGTCGTAGACCGCGTCGGCCTCGCCGTCCAGCGTCATCCGCAGGGATGCGCCGATGGTCGGGGGGAGCCCGCCCGGCAGCCGGTCCACCGTGCCGAAGTCCAGGACACCGAGCCGCCAGCCGTCCTTCTCGTCGGGCAGCAGGCGGAAGTTGCCGGGGTGCGGGTCGGCGTGCAGCAGCCCCGTGCGCGCCGGACCAGAGAAGAGGAAACGGGCCAGAAGCTGGCCCGCCCGGTCGCGCTGCTCCTGGGTGCCGTCCGCGATCACCTCCGACAGGGGTGTCCCGTCGATCCACTCCGTGACCAGGACCTGGTCGCTCTGGTGCACCACCGCGGGCACCACCACGTCGGGGTCGTCGGCGAACTCGCGGGCGTGCGCGTCCTGTGCCTGCGCCTCCAGGCCGTAGTCGAGCTCCTCCGACACCCGGTCGCGCAGCTCCGTGATGAGCGGCTTGATGTCCATCCCGGGAATCAGCGGCCCCAGGAGGCGGGCGAACCGGCTGAGTTGGGTGAGGTCGGACAGCAGCGCCTCGCCCGCTCCCGGGTACTGCACCTTGACCGCGACCTCGCGCCCGTCCTCCCAGACCGCCCGGTGCACCTGGCCGATCGACGCCGCGGCCGCGGGCTTGTCCTCGAACTCCAGGAAATGGTCGCGCCAGTCCTCGCCGAGCCGCTCCGCGAGCACGGAGTGCACGGTGCTCGTCGGCATCGGCGGCGCCGCTTCCTGCAGCTTCGTCAGCGCCGCGCGATAGGGCCCCGCGACCTCCTCCGGCAGCGCCGACTCGAAGACGGACATGGCCTGCCCGAACTTCATCGCGCCGCCCTTGAGCTCGCCAAGGACCTTGAACAGCTGCTCCGCCGTGCGCTGTTGCAGCTCACGGCCGACGATCTCCGCCGACTTGCCCCCGATCCGCTTGCCGAGCCCCCAGGTCGCGCGTCCCGCGAAGCCGAGCGGCAGCGCGGCCAGTTTGGCGGTTCGGGTGACCGCCTTCCGGGGAAGATCAGACATGCGCCCCTCCAAGTCCCAGACAGCCACGCCTTCTCAGGCGGTTACCCGGCCATTGTTGCGTGCTGCTTCAAGTCCGTGGTGAGCCGATCCCCCTTAACGCGCGCACCAGCCCCGCAAGGGCAGCTGGGATGCGGCCAAACCGGACGCGCGTGCCAGTCGAATCCCGGGACGGACCCCTCCCAGCGGACACCCGCGCAGGACGACGACACCCCGTCGAGAAAGGCGAGCGCATGCCCCGCGACCAGCCCGGCGACCGATGTCGACAGGGCCAGGTCGCACGCGGGCACGTGCCGAGCGCGCCCCGAGCGCCACTGGGCCAGCATCCGGGCCCAGGTGGGATCGCGGTCCGCGCGCTGCCGGAAGAGACAGCCCGCGCATGCGGTCGACCCGGGCAGGATCAAGGGGCCCACCACGCCCGTCCCTTCGATCACCCCGGCGTAGAGATGGGGTGTGCCCGCTTCCAGGAGGCCCTGGGCGGCGACCGGGTCGGGGGCGTACGCGTCAAGGCCGTCCCGCGGGGCGATGATCACCAGGGACAGCCCTGCTTCTCCGGCCGGTGCCGAGGGCTGCCGGGGCGGCCGGTCGGGCGCCGACTGCCGCACGAGCCGGCGCGCGGTCGTGTCCCGCCGGTTCCCGATCGCCTCGGCCGGCAAGCCGCCCGGCGCGACGTCCCAAGGCTCCACATGACCACCGTCGAGGACGTCCACCCGACCCACGCCCGCGCCCGCGAGGACCGAGGCCACGACGGCCCCCACCCGCCCCGCACCCTGGACGCGCACGCGCATGACCCGGCGCGCCGCCAGCCTCTCGATCGCTTCTCCCGGCTCGGAGGAGAGAAGCGACAGCGAGGCCAGGTCGGCCCGCAGCCGGTCCATGGGCCCGCTCCGCTTGCGCAGCGCGTCCGCTGCCGGGCCGCCGCCCGTCGAGTCGTCGAGCAGGCCGGCCCGCGACAACTCCTCCATCAGCCGGTCCACATGCCCGTCGGGCAGGCCCATCCGCTTGGCCTCCTCGCGCAGGAGCGGCAACCCGCGAGTACCGTCCACCAGCGTCAGGAAGCTGCTCGTCGCGGTGTCCATCGGGCCGAGCACCAAGGCGTGTGCGGGAGCCACCCCGAACTGCACGGTGCTCAGGTCACGCCAGCCGCGCCGCAGCGCGGGCTTCACGGTCGGATGCATGGTCGTCCCCCGTCGTCCGGCCGGCGCGGTCCCGTCCGCCGCGCCGATCGAATGCCAGAATGCCCGCCCCGCCGAATGCCCGCGTCGCGTTGTCCACAGGCAGGGGATACTTGTCGTACTAATCCGCCCGCCCGTGCTGATGCACCGTCGTACTGGTCGAACGACCGGGCAGCGGATCGACGCCGAACCGTCCCGGAGGCGGGACTTCCCCCGCACCCAGCGGGTAACGTCGGGGCGTGCCCGCCGACCCGTCCTCTCGCGCCGCTGGGGAGACCTCAGCGCGTCGCGCCGGAACTCCGCAGCGCAGCACGACCAGTCCGCCGTCGTCCGGCGCGGTGGCCAGCGCGGTCGAGGTCAGACGCAGTGCCCGTCGGCGCAGAACGGTCTCGGCGTACCGCGAGGGCGACCGCACCGTCGTCCTCATCCCCGCCCGCATGTCCGAGGCGGAGGAGCAGCGCTGGGTCAATGTGATGCTCGACAAACTGGCGGCGCAGGAGAGCAAACGGCTACTCGGTGACGCGGAGCTGTCCGAGCGCGCCGAGCAGCTGTCCGAGCAGTACTTCGACGGCCGCGCCAGACCCGCCTCCGTTCGCTGGGTCACGAACCAGAACACCCGCTGGGGCTCCTGCACCCCGTCGGAGGGCAGCATCCGCCTTTCGCACCGACTGCAGGGCATGCCGGAGTACGTCGTGGACTACGTCCTCGTCCACGAGCTGGCCCACCTCCTGGTCCCCGGGCACGGGCCTCGTTTCTGGCGCCTCTTGGAGGCCTATCCGCGCACGGAGCGGGCCAGGGGCTACCTCGAAGGGGTGGTCGCGGCCGGTCGGCTGCCCCATCTTCCCGCCGCCCGCGAGGAGTGAACGTCCGCCCCGTCCCACGGTTGTGTAGCGGCTCTGTACCGGCTTGGCTCGCCGTCGGACTTTGCGGTTAGCCTGACGCGACGCATTCACATTCGGGATGGGGGACGGTCGTTACGTATGGCCAGGGAATTCCAACGCGGCCACAAGGCCAAGATCAGTGACCTCACCGCGGGGACCGATCTGTACGTAGGTGTGCAGATCGCGGCCCCCGGACTGAGCTTCGACATCAGCTGCTTCGGCCTGGACGCGAGCGAACGGCTCTCGGACGACCGCTACTTCATCTTCTTCAACCAGCCGAAGTCGCCCGAGGAGTCCATCCAGCTCCTCGGTGCCCAGGCGGGCGACACCGAGTCCTTCCGCGTCACGCTCGACCGCATCCCGCAGCAGATCCAGCGGCTGTCGTTCACGGCGACGATCGACGGCGCCGGACAGATGTCGCAGGTCGCCTCCGGATACATCCGTATCGTCGCGGGCGGCGAGGAAGTGGCCCGCTACGCCTTCAACGGCGCGGAGTTCTCCACGGAGCGCGCCGTCATGCTGGGCGACTTCTACCTGAAGGACGTCTGGCGGTTCGCCGCGATCGGCCAGGGCTTCGACGGCGGGCTCGACGCCCTCCTGAAGAACTTCGGCGGCGAGGTCGCCGAGGAGGAGCCCGCGCCCGCCAAGACGCAGGCCGCCGCGCCCTCCTTCGCGCCGCCCGCCCAGGCCTCGGCGCCGCCCGCGTTCGGCGCCCCCGCAGCCGCCGCTCCCGCTCCCACCCCGGCACCCGCCCCGGCCCCCGCGCAGCACTTCGCGCCGCCGCAAGGCGCCACCCCGCCGCCGGTACCCGCCCCCGCGGGTCCGCCGGTACACGCCGCGCAGACCATCGTGGCCCCGGTGAACCAGCCGCCGGGCGCCGCGATGCCGCCCCCGCCGGCCCCCACGCCGTACGGTCAGCCCGGCCAGCAGCCTCCGCAGCAGCCGCAGCAGCCGCAGCAGCCGCAGTACGGCCAGGTGCCGGGCCAGCAGCCTCAGGCCCCGCTGCCTCCCGGTTACGGCCAGCAGCCCGCCGCCCCGATGCCGCCCGGCTACGGCCAGCAGCCTCAGGGCGGGCAGTTCCCCGGCCGGCCCCAGGCGCCGCAGGGAGCCCCGCAAGGCGCCGCTCCCCAGGGCGCCGGTGTCGCCGCGGCTCTCCAGAAGTACCGCGAAGCGCCCACCGGCCAGCGCTGGACGCAGCAGAACGAGAAGCTGATCCGCGTCGACCTCGGCGTCGCCGACCAGCCGATCCTCGCCCGCCAGGGCAGCATGGTGCTCTACCAGGGCAAGGTCGAGTTCGGCTACAAGGGCGCGGGCTTCGCGGGACGCATCGTGGGCAACGCCACCGGCCAGGAGATGCAGCTGATGCGCTGCTCCGGCCGCGGCCAGGTCTTCCTCGCCGAGGAGGGCACCCACCTGCACCCCATCGAGCTCCAGGGCGACGCGATCTGTGTCTCCGCGGAGAACGTCCTCGCCTTTGACGAGTCCCTCCAGCACGAGGTGCGCAGGATCGAGGGCCACGGCATCCCCGGTGGCGCGCTCTTCGTCATGCAGTTCCAGGGCACCGGCACGGTCATCGTGAAGACCCACGGCGTGCCCGTCGTGCTGCCCGTCACGCCGACGACGTTCGCCGACTGTCATGCCGTAGTCGCCTGGTCGGCCGCCGCACAGGCGATCGTTTCCAGCCAGGTCCGGATGCGCAGCAACGCCTACGCGGGCTCCACGGGGGAGAGCGTGAACCTCCAGTTCCGCGGCGCGCCCGGCAATTTCATCGTCGTCCAGCCGTACGAGGTCTGAGGGAGCCCGTCATGAATCAGCAACTCGCGGGCTTCGCTCCCGCACCCGTAGCCACGCGCATGGAGAACCACGGCCACCACATGGTCAAGGTGGCCATGCAGACCGGCAACGACCTCTTCGCACGCGTGGGCTCGATGGTCGCCTACGAAGGGTTCGTACAGTACGAGCCGAATCCGCCCGCCGTCCGTCAGGTCGCGCGCGAGTGGATGACCGGCGAGGGCGCGCCCTTGATGAAGTGCTCCGGAGACGGCCTGCTCTACCTCGCCGACTACGGGGCGGACGTCGTCGTCATCAATCTGGCGGGCGATGCCCTCTCGGTGAACGGCACCAACCTGCTCGCCTTCGACGCGTCCCTCCAGTGGGGCGTCGAGCGGGTCAAGGGCCTCGCCAAGTTCGCCGGGCAGGGCCTGTGGAACATCAAGATCTCCGGCCAGGGCTGGGTCGCGCTGACCTCCCGGGGCACTCCCGTCGTCGTCGACTGCGGTCGTGGCGAGGACGAGACGTACGTGGATCCGGACGCCCTCATCGCCTGGTCGCCGAACCTCAAGGTGAAGGGCAAGCGCAGCTTCAAGGCCGGCTCCCTCATCGGGCGCGGCAGCGGCGAGGCCTACCAGATGGGCTTCTCCGGAGAGGGCATCGTCGTCGTACAGCCCAGCGAGGACAGCACCGACCGTCTCCGAGCACGGGGCTGAGGGGAAGCGACAACACCATGCAGAGCTCACTTTTCGCGCACGCCGAGCAGCAGACCCAGGAGCGCTACTCCGTCCAGAACCCGCAGCTGCTGCGGGTCGCCCTGGACGGGCACGACGACGTCCTGGCCCGCAAGGGCGCCATGGTCGCCTACCAGGGGCTGATCGAGTTCGACGCCGAGTACCAGAGCCAGGGCAACCAGCGTGCCCGCGCGCACACCGGTGAGGGTCTGGACCTGATGCGCTGCCACGGCCAGGGCACCGTCCATCTCGCCAACCTCGCCCAGTACATCCACGTAGTGGATGTGGACCAGGACGGCCTGACCGTGGACAGCAGCTACGTCCTCGCGATGGACTCGTCGCTGACCCACCAGGTCATCGCCGTGGACAGCCAGTACGGCATCTCCGGCTCCGGCAAGTACCAGCTCAACATCTCCGGGCGCGGCAAGGTCGCCCTGATGACGTCGGGCCAGCCGCTGATGCTGCAGGTCACACCCGACCGGTACGTCAACGCGGACGCGGACGCCATCGTCGCCTGGTCGAACGGCCTGCGGGTGCAGATGCAGGCCCAGACCCACTCCTCGGGCGTCTGGCGGCGCCGGGGCAACACCGGTGAGGGCTGGGAGCTCAGCTTCATGGGGCAGGGCTACGCGCTCGTCCAGCCCAGCGAGATGCTGCCGCCGCAGAACGCGGTGATCGGGCGGGGCGCCCAGGCGCAGCTCGGGGTGGGCCAGCAAGGTGCCCGGGGGCAGAACCAGGGCAACGTCTGGAGTTGAGCGCTCCGGTGGGCTGCTGGACGCGGGGAACTGCGGGCCGGATGTGGCTGGTCGCGCCGTTCCCCGCGCCCCTTCGGGGCGCGCGCCCCGAAGGGCGCTCTACAGGCGCGCCCTCGCCGCCTCCATCAGGCGTACGACCGACTCGTCGGCTACGTCCGGCACCTCGTCGTAGGCGAACCAGCGCAGGTCCAGTGACTCGTCGCTGATCGCCTCGACGGCGTCCTCGGGGGCGAGCGCGGCGTACTGCACGTCCAGATGCCACGTGCACGGCCCCGGGATCGGGTGCCGGTCCAGGCGGACGGGGCCGCCTGGAAGCAGCGTCAGACCCGGCACGCCGGACTCCTCGGTGGCCTCACGGAGCGCGGCTCCGGCCAGCGACGCGTCGCCCGGCTCGCAGTGGCCGCCCATCTGGAGCCACATCCGCAGCTTCTTGTGCAGGGTCAGCAGCACCCGGCCGCGGGAGGGGTCGACGACCAAGGCGCTCGCCGTCACATGGCCCGCGGTGCAGGCCTTCCACATGCCGTCCTCACCGTGTGTGGACAGGTGGTCCAAGTAGAGCTGGCGCAGCTCGGCCTGGTCCTCGTACCCCTTCAGTACGAGGACCGTGTCGTCGTAGAGGCTCACTTACCGCCGTCCTCCGGGGACTGGTCGTCGCCCTCGTCCTTCGTGAGGTCCGGCTTCGTGGAGGAGCCGCCGCCCGCCGCCTCGCCGAGCATCTTGTCCAGCTCGGAGAAGTCCATCTGCTCGCGGTGGACGAAGCCGTCCGGGTCGTCCAGGTCGGACGCCGTCGGCAGCATGTCCGGGTGCTCCCACAGGCCGTCGCGGCCGTCGACACCGCGCGCGTCCGTGAGGGAGGCCCACAGGCGCGAGGCGTCCCGCAGGCGGCGCGGGCGCAGCTCCAGGCCGATCAGCGTGGCGAACGTCTGCTCCGCGGGGCCGCCCGACGCGCGGCGGCGGCGCAGCGTCTCCCGGAGGGCGTCGGCGGACGACAGGCGGGGCTTGGCCGCGGCGTGCACCACGGCGTCCACCCAGCCCTCGACGAGCGCGAGAGCCGTCTCCAGGCGGGCCAGGGCGGCCTTCTGGGCGGGGGTGTCCTCCGGCTGGAACATGCCCTGCTGGAGGGCCTCCTGCAGCTGCTCGGGGTTCTGCGGGTCGAGCTGGCCGACGACGTCCTCCAGCTTGGCCGTGTCGACCTTGATCCCGCGGGCGTACCCCTCGACGGCGCCGAACAGATGCGAGCGCAGCCACGGCACATGGGCGAAGAGCCGCTGGTGGGCGGCCTCGCGCAGCGCCAGATAGAGGCGCACCTCGTCCTTGTCGACGCCCAGGTCCTTGCCGAAGGTCTCGATGTTCACCGGGAGCAGCGCGGCCTTGCCGGAGGGGCCCAGCGGCAGGCCGATGTCCGTGGAGCCGACGACCTCGCCGGCGAGCACGCCCACGGCCTGCCCGATCTGCTGGCCGAACATGGCGCCCCCCATGGAGCGCATCATGCCGATCAGCGGGCCCGCCATGGCCTGCATCTCCTCGGGGAGCACGTCGCCCATGGCGAGGCCCACGCGCTCGGCGACCGGGTCGACGAGCTCCTTCCACACCGGAAGGGTCGCCTCGACCCACTCGGCGCGGCTCCACGCCACGGCCGTGCCGGACCCGGACGGCAGCGACGTCGCGTCGTCCAGCCACAGGTCGGCCAGGCGCACGGCCTCCTCGACGGCGGAGCGCTCGGCGGGACCGACGCTGGCGTCCTTGGTGCCGTCCGCCGTGCCCTGGGACACGGTCTGGCGGGCGATGTCCTTGGCCATGTCCCAGTTCACCGGGCCGCCCTCGTACGAGAGCATCTGGCCGAGCTGCTGGAACGCGGCACCCAGGTCGTTCGGGTTCATCGAACCGAACATCGCGGCGAACGGGTTGTCACCGCCGCCGGGGCCGCCTGCTCCGGGGAAGCCCCCGAAACCGAACGGGTTCGCGGGGCCACCGGCGCCCTGTCCCCCGCGCTGTCCCTCTCCAGGGGATTCCTTCTTCTTGCCCTCGTCGCCGTCTTCCGGCTCCTCCGGCGGAAGGCCGAATCCGAATGGGGTGTCACTCACGGGATTCCTCGGCTCGTCAGGCCGCCGGTATCGTTCCGGCGGCGGCTGCCCTACAACACCACCCAGCGTAGACACCATGACGGGATCGGGCCTCGGTGCTTCGCCGACAGATGGCCTGCGGCAGGATGGATGCCACCTGGTACGTACGCGTCATTCGCGTACGTACTGAAGACAACCGCTGGAGACGCCCGGTGAGTTCCCCAGATCCACAGGTTCGCGCAGCGCGAAACCCGTCAACCCCGGCGCCCGCCCGTGGGCCCGTAGTCGCCGTCACCGGCGCCGCCTCCGGCGTGGGCGCGCTGCTGACCGAGCGCCTTGCCGCTTCGGAGGAGATCAAGCAGGTCATCGCCATCGACGAGCGCCGGGGCGACTGCTCGCAGGTCCAGTGGCACATTCTGGACGTGCGGGACCCGGCGATCGCCGAGAAGCTGCGTGGCGCGGACGTCGTGGTGCACCTGGCGCTCGATCTCGACCTGGAGACCGACGGCGCCGCCCGCACCGCGTACAACGTACGCGGCACCCAGACCGTCCTGACCGCCGCGGCCGCCGCGGGCGTGCACCGCGTGGTCCTGTGCACCTCGGCGATGGTCTACGGAGCCCTGCCCGAGAACGAACTGCCCCTCTCCGAAGACGCCGAACTGCGCGCGACCGCCGAGGCCACCGGCGTCGGCGACCTCCTGGAGGTCGAGCGGCTCGCCCGCAGGGCACCCCGCGCGCACCCGGGCCTCAACGTCACCGTCGTACGGCCCGCGACCCTCGTGGGCGGCACGGACACGGCCCTCACCCGCTACTTCGAGTCGCCGCGCCTCCTGGTCGTGGCGGGCTCCCGGCCCGCCTGGCAGTTCTGTCACGTCGAGGACCTGTGCAGCGCCCTGGAGTACGCCGTCCTGGAGAAGGTCGACGGTGAGCTCGCCGTCGGCTGCGAGGGCTGGCTGGAGCAGGAGGAGGTCGAGGAGCTCAGCGGCATCCGCCGCATGGAGCTGCCGTCGGCGGTCGCGCTCGGCGCCGCAGCCCGCCTGCACCGCATCGGCCTCACCCCGTCCCCGGCCGGCGACCTCGCGTACACGATGTATCCCTGGGTGGTCAGCGTCAGCCGGCTGCACGACGCCGGGTGGCGGCCGCGGTGGACCAACGAAGAGGTGCTCGCGGAGCTGCTCGAAGAGGTCTCCGGGCGGCGGACCGTGGCCGGACGGCGCCTGGGCCGCAAGGACGCGACGGCGGCGGGGGCCGCGGGGGCGACGGTCGCGCTGCTCGGCGCGGCGGCCGTGGTGCGCAGGGCGCGGAAGGCGCGGCGGCGGATCTGAGCCTCGCGGCCGTCGCTCTGTAGGGAACTCCAAGGCGCCACGCGCGCGTGCCGGGCGAAAGGTCTATTCCGTGATGTCCGTGCCGTGCGGCACCATGGCCGTATGGCACGCACCACGATGGACCATCCCGGCGAGCAGGCCGCTCAGGACCCGATCCGCCTCCTCGCGATCCGCGACACCCCGCTCTCCCTGGACGAGGTCTTCCGGGCCGTCGGCGACGACTCGGCGGGCGGCACGGCGCTCTTCGTGGGGACGGTGCGCAACCACGACGGCGGCGCGGACGTCGACGAGCTGGGCTATTCGACGCATCCCACCGCCGAGGCCGAGATGCGGCGGGTGGCCGAGAGGGTCGCCGCCGAGTATCCGGTGCGCGCCCTGGCCGCCGTGCACCGCGTCGGTGACCTCGCGGTCGGCGACCTCGCGGTGGTCGTGGCCGTCTCCTGCCCGCACCGCGCCGAGGCCTTCGACGCCTGCCGCAAGCTCATCGACGACCTCAAGCACGAGGTGCCGATCTGGAAGCACCAGCGGTTCTCCGACGGCAAGGAGGAGTGGGTCGGCGCCTGTTGAGGCGAGGGGCGGCTCGGGCCCGATTGACCCATGCGGCTCCGGTTGCGGAACCCGACCCCTGCCGTGAGCGTTGACCATGCGGATGGTTAATCTGCTGACCAGTCAGTTGCGGTCGCACATGGGGTCGGGAGGTCGACATGGCATCACTTGCCTGGTTGCTGATTCCGCTTCTGGCGGCCGTCGGGGCGGGCCTGTGGGGCGGCTGGGCCGCCCGCAACCGCAGATCGGGCCGGACCGGCGACGCCCTGGAACTCAACGGCTACGCCGCCTTCCGCGAGGCGATGGAGAAGTCCCGCTCCCGTATGTGACGCCCTCGTACGGACCGGCCCCACAGGTGCGCTGACAGGCCCGTCCCGTACTGTCGTTCCATGCCACGCCGCACTGCGACGATGCTCGCCTCCACCCTGATGCTGATCGCGCTGCTCTGCGCCGGAGTGCTCATCAAAGTGCCCTACTCGGAGATGTCCCCGGGCCCCACGGTGAACACTCTCGGCGACCACGACGGCGAGCCGGTGCTGCAGATCTCCGGGCACAAGACGTACCCCACGACCGGCAACCTCAACATGACGACGGTCAGGGTCACCAGCGCGGACTACAACATGAACCTCGCGGAGGCCGTCTACAGCTGGCTGTCCCACGACAACATCGTGGTGCCGCACGACACGCTCTACCCGGACGGCAAAACCGAACAGCAGTCCTCCCAGGAGAACGCCGAGGAGTTCAGCCAGTCCCAGGAGAGCGCCAAGGTCGCGGCCCTCAGGGAGCTGGACCTTCCAGTGAAGTCCCAGGTCATCGTCTCCACCGTCATCAAGGGCGACCCTGCCGAGGGCAAGCTGCACGCGGGTGACGTCATCAAGGAGGTCGACGGCACGCCCGTCAAGGAGATGACGGACGTCGCCAAGCTCGTCACCGAGCACAAGCCCGGCGAGAGCGTCACGTTCACCGTGGTCCCGGTCAAGGAGGCGGCCACCGCCGAGAAGGCGGGCAAGGAGGCGACCAGGACCGAGGAGATCAAGATCACGACGGAGAAGGCGGAGGACAGCGACCGCGCCATCGTCGGCATCCAGGCGGGAACCGACCACACCTTCCCGTTCACGATCGACATCAAGCTGGCCGACGTGGGCGGCCCCAGCGCCGGGCTGATGTTCGCGCTCGGCATCGTCGACAAGCTGACCCCCGACGACCTCACCGGTGGCGAGTTCGTGGCCGGCACCGGCACCATCGACGAGAAGGGCAAGGTCGGCCCGATCGGCGGCATCGAGATGAAGACCGTCGGCGCGCGCGAGAAGGGCGCCGAGTACTTCCTGACGCCGAAGGCCAACTGCGCGGCGGCCGCGAGCGACGTCCCCGACGGCCTCACCCTGGTCAAGGTGGACACCATCGACGACGCCGTGAAGTCGCTGAAGAAGATCCGCGAGGGCGACACCGACGCCCTGCCGAGCTGCACCGCGAAGTAGCGGCTCGTCCGGAGGACAGCCGTACGCGGACGGGGACACCCCCGGCGCCCCCACCCGCGTACGAGCGACAGCGGGGGCTACGCGAACGTCGCCGCCAGCGCGTCCGCCAGGCCCGGCACCAGGTCGGAGCCGGTGAGGACCTCGGTCGGCGAGTCCTTCTCGCGCAGCCGCAGCGCCGACTCGCGGGCGCCGTCACGGAGCACCGCGACGGTCATGCGGACCTCCTGGCGGTCGGGGTGCTTCTCCACCCACTTCGCCAGCTGGGCCTCGCTGAGGCCCTCGGGGACGGACGTCTCGGCGGACGGCGGCAGCATCAGGCGCTCCACCGTGAGGGCGCAGCCGATCACCGCGTCCGGCCAGGCGATGGTGCCGAGGAACTCGTCCAGCGGCTTGTCGGCGGGGATCTCCTCCTGCTCGATGGGGGTGAAACCGGCGTGCTCCACGCCGTCGTCGAGGCCGAGCTGAGAGGCCAGGCCGGGTTCTTGAGTGCGCAGCCGCGCCGTGTCGACGAGTGCGAAGAGGCGGGCGGGACGGTCCCAGCCGAGGCCGGATACGTACTCGTCGATTTCGAGCACGGCCCGGGTGAGGGGGCTCGCTGCCATGGGAGTGTTGGACATGGTCACAATCCTGCCTCGTTAGTCCCGAGAATCGGGAACCGAGTAAAGCGTGAGTAAGTTGCATAGGTGTGGGTCCGCGATCTCGGGGGCCTGACGGACCAACACCGAATCAACAGCGAACTTCGAGGTGCGCACCTTGGCTTTCCAGATGCCGGACCGCGGCGGAGGCCCGACGGGGCCACGGATCAGAGTGGGCCGACCCTCCCGTCGCGTCCGGACCCTGCTTATGACGTTGGGCGTGTTGGCCGTGCTGGCCATGGCCTTCGTCATGTTCTCCGGGTTCTGGACGGACTGGCTGTGGTACCGCTCGGTCAACTACTCATCGGTCTTCACGACGACCCTGTGGACCAAGATCGGTCTGTTCTTCGTCTTCGGCCTCCTCATGGCGGCCGCGGTCGGGGTGAACATCTGGCTGGCGCACCGGCTGCGCCCGCCGCTGAGCGCCATGTCGATGGAGCAGCAGAGCCTCGACCGCTACCGCATGGGCATCGCCCCGTACAAGAAGTGGCTGCTGATCGGGATCACCGCCCTGGTGGGCCTGATCGCGGGCGCGTCCGCGGCGGGGCAGTGGCGCACGTGGCTCCTGTGGGTCAACGGCGTGCCCTTCGGCCAGAAGGACCCGCAGTTCCACATGGACGTGGCGTTCTTCGCGTTCGACCTGCCCTGGTACCGCTTCCTGCTGGGCTTCGGCTTCGCGGCCGCGGTGCTCTCGCTGGTGGCCGCCGCCCTGACGCACTACCTGTACGGCGGGCTGCGGATCACCAGCCCGGGCGCGCGCGCGACCGCGGCGGCGACCGGCCACCTGTCGGTGCTGCTCGGCGTCTTCGTCTCGCTCAAGGCCATCGCGTACTGGCTCGACCGGTACGGCCTCGCGGTGAAGTCCAGTGACTTCAAGGCGACGGGCAACTGGACGGGTTTGAGGTACGTCGACGCGAACGCGTACCTGCCGGCGAAGACGATCCTGTTCTGCATCGCCGTCATCTGTGCCGTGCTCTTCTTCGCGACGCTGTGGCGGCGCACCTGGCAGCTGCCCGTCATCGGCTTCGGCCTGATGGTGCTCTCGGCGATCCTCATCGGCGGGCTCTACCCCGCGATCGTCCAGAAGTTCCAGGTCCAGCCGAACGAGCAGGCCAAGGAAGCGCCGTACATCGAGAAGAACATCGAGGCCACCCGGCACGCGTACGGCATCAGCGGTGTGAAGCCGAAGGACTACAGGGGCGCGGGCAAGGTCGACGAGGACCGCCAGAAGAAGCGTGAGGACGCGGACACGGCGGCCAACTACCGGCTGAACGACCCGAACATCGTCTCGCCCACGTTCCAGCAGCTGGAGCAGGAGCGCAGCTACTACCAGTTCCCGAAGACGCTGGACGTGGACCGCTACAACGGCCAGGACACCATCGTCGGCCTGCGCGAGCTCAACGTGAACAAGCTCGACAAGCGGAACTGGATCAACGACCACTTCGCGTACACCCACGGCTACGGCGTCGTCGCCGCCAAGGGCACGGAGACCGAGAAGGGCTCCAAGGGCGCCCCGGCGTTCACCGAGTCCGGTCTGCCCACCACGGGTGACATGAAGGAGTACGAGCAGCGGATCTACTACGGCGAGAAGACGTCGCAGTACTCGATCGTGGGCGGGCCCCAGAAGGAGCTCGACTACGAAGAGGACGGCGGCGGCCAGAAGACCTACAGCTACAAGGGCAACAGCGGGGTCAACCTCTCCAACCCGATCAACCGCGCCGCGTACGCGGTGTCCTTCGGAGAGCCGCAGATCCTGTACTCGGGCGCGATCGGCGAGGGCTCGCGGATTCTCTACAACCGCACCCCCAAGGAGCGCGTCGAGGCGGTGGCCCCCTGGCTGACCATCGACGGTGACGTCTATCCGACGGTGGTCGACGGCCGCATCCAGTGGGTGGTCGACGCCTACACGACCACGAACGGCTATCCGTACGCCTCGCGCACCACGCTCGGTGACACCACGGCCGACTCCTTGTCGGAGGCGGACAGCCAGCGCACGGTGATCGCGCAGCAGAACCAGGTCAACTACATCCGTAACTCGGTGAAGGCGACCGTCGACGCGTACACCGGAGACGTCAAGCTCTACACGTGGGACGAGAAGGACCCGGTCCTGAAGACCTGGAAGAAGGCGTTCCCGGGCACCGTCAAGGACAAGAGCGAGATTCCGCCGGCGCTGACGGACCACCTGCGCTACCCGCAGGACATGTTCAAGGTGCAGCGCGAACTCCTGACGCTCTACCACGTCACGGACCCGGGCCAGTTCTACAACGCGAGTGACGCCTGGCAGGTGCCGAACGACCCGACGAAGAAGGACGACAGTGCGGTCCCGCCGTACTACCTGTCCATGAAGGCGCCGGGCCAGGATCAGCAGCAGTTCGCGCTGACGACGACGTTCACCCCGAGTGAGCGGCCCAACCTACGGGCCTTCATGACGGTCGACGCCGATGCCAGAAGCAAGAACTACGGCAAGATGAGCCTGCTCAGAGTGACGGGCGACGTCGACGGCCCTGAACAGGTGCAGAACAAGCTGAACTCCATGAAGGAGGTCGGCACCTTCGTCCGCGACATGAAGGGCGCCGACTCCGACGTCCTGTACGGCAATCTGCTGACCGTGCCGCTGGACGACGGCTTCCTCTACGTCGAACCCGTCTATGTACAGGGCCGCAAGTCGGCGTATCCGCTGCTGAAGAAGGTGGCCGTGTCGTACGGCACGGAGACGGTCTTCGCGGACACCCTGAGCGAGGGCCTCAACCAGGTCTTCGGCGCCGGCGCGGGCACCAAGCCGCCGGCCGACGATCCGGACCAGGACGGGGACGAGCCGACCAAGCCGCCCAAGTCGAACGACCCGACGGTCCAGGCCGCGCTCGACGACGCCCAGAAGGCGTTCGAGGACGGCGAGAGGGCCATGAAGGAAGGCGACTGGAAGAAGTACGGCGAGGCGCAGGACCGCCTCCAGGAGGCGCTGGAGCGCGCCGAGGAGGCGTCGGCCAAGGCAGCGGACAAGAACGCCGACAAGAACGCCGACAAGGGCGCGGACAAGAGCACCGACAAGGACGCGGACAGCGGCACCGACAAGAACGCCGACAAGGACGCGGACAAGAACGCCGACAAGAACGCTGATGACGGCGCCGACAAGAGTGGCGATCAGGCAGCGGGCAGCGGCGGCTGAGCAGCTGGTCAAGGAGCCACCTCGCGCCGTGGTACGGTTTGAACACAACGGCGCGGGGTGGAGCAGCTCGGTAGCTCGCTGGGCTCATAACCCAGAGGTCGCAGGTTCAAATCCTGTCCCCGCTACTGCAAGGTGAAGGCCCGGATCCTTACGGATCCGGGCCTTCGTCGTGTGCCGTGACGCCTGTCGTGTGCGGGTGTCCTATGCCAAGACATGCGAACGGTGCGCCGCCGGGGGAGAGTTGGGGGATCTGTGTTTCACTTATCTCTCTGTGGGCATGTCGACAAAACGCTGAAGTGACCTCACTGGCTGCGGTATACCAGGTGTACCCAGGTTGCAGGTGGTGCGACGATGGACGTTATGGGGGACAAGGCAACTCTGTTGGAAACGGGGCGGTTTGTGCAGCCGGCCGACCGGGAGGATCCCGGGGCGGCCGCCGAGGAATTGCGCCATCGGCTGGCCGCCGAGGCCGGGGACGTCGACGCGATGAGCGTCCTGGGAAGCCTTCTGCTGCGCCGCGGTGATCTGGACGGGGCCGAATCCATGCTGCGCGCGGCGACCGCTGAGGGCGACCGCGCCGCCGCGAACAACCTCGGCGTCCTCCTCCACCAGCGGGGATACGCCGACGAGGCGGCCGGCTGGTGGCGGGTCGCCGCCGTCGCCGGGTCCGCCGCGGCCGCGCACGCGCTCGGCCGCCACCACCGCGAGCGGGGCGACGAGCCCGCCGCCGAGTACTGGCTGCGGCAGTCCGCCGAGCAGGGCCACACCCTCGGGGCGTACGCGCTCGCGGACCTCCTTGAGCACCGCGGGGACGTCGGCTCCGAGCGCTGGATGCGGGTCGCCGCCGAGCGCGGCCACCGCGAGGCCGCGTACCGCCTGGCCCGCGCGCTCGACCGGCGGGCCGCGGCGGAGCGCGGCGAGCCCGCCGAGCGCGGGGAGGGCCCCGTGCGCGCCGAGCGCGGGCAGGGCCTCGCGCGCGCCGGGCGCGGTGACGGTGCGGGCGTACGGAGTCCCGCGGGCGAGGCCGAGCAGTGGTACCGCCAGGCCGCCGCGCGCGGCCACCGCAGGGCCGCGCTGCACCTCGGCGCGATCCTGGAGCACCGCGGGGACCTGAAGGAGGCCGGGCGCTGGTACCTCAACTCCGCCAAGGACGGCGAGTCCAGGGCTGCCTGCGCGCTCGGCTTCCTGCTGCGGGACGCGGGCGACGAGGAGAGCGCCGCCGTGTGGTGGCTCAAGGCCGCGCAGGACGGCGACGGCAACGCCGCGAACGCGCTGGGCGCGCTGCACGCCGAGCGCGGCGAGACCCAGACCGCCGAGCGCTGGTACCGCGCCGCGATGGACGCGGGCGATGTGAACGGCGCGTACAACCTCGGGCTGCTCTGCGCCGAGCAGGGCAGGACCGCGCAGGCCGACCAGTGGTACCGCCGCGCCGCGTACGCCGGGCACCGCGAGGCCGCCAACGCGCTGGCCGTGCTGCTGCTCCAGGGCGGCGACGCGGCCGGCGCCGAGCCGTGGTTCTCCAAGGCGGCCGAGGCGGGCAGCGTCGACGCCGCGTTCAACCTGGGGATCCTCTTCGCGAGCCGCGGCGACGAGGCCTCCGCCCTGCGCTGGTACGAGCGCGCGGCGGCCGCCGGGCACACCGACGCGGCCCTCCAGGTCGGCACCGCGCGGCTGCGCGAGGGCGACGAGCAGGAGGCCGAGCGGCATCTGCGGTGCGCGGCCGGAGGCGGCAGCGCGGAGGCGGCGTACCGGCTCGGGACGTTGCTCGACGCGCGCCGCCCCGCCGCGGCGCCGCCCGCCCTCGGCGAGCCCGCGGCGGAGAAGACCGAGTGCGAGGAGTGGTACGAGCGCGCCGCCGAGCAGGGCCACCGGCGGGCCCAGGTCCGGGTCGGCATGCTGGCCGCGGGGCGGGGCGACGTCGTCGAGGCCGCGCGGTGGTACCGCAAGGCCGCGGAGGCGGGCAGCCGCAACGGCGCGTTCAACCTCGGGCTGCTGCTCGCCCGCGAGGGGAGCGAGCCCGAGGCCGCGCTCTGGTGGACGCGGGCCGCCGACGCGGGGCACGGCCGGGCGGCGCTCCGGCTCGCCCTGCTCTACGCCCGGCGCGGGCAGCTGGCGCAGGGGCAGCGGTGGGCTTCGCGGGCGGTCGAGCTCGGTCCCGCGGAGGTCGCGGAGCGGGCCGGCCGGCTGCGCGAGGCGCTGCGGCAGGAGCTGTCCGCGTAGGTGTGGTGCCCCGCACGGTCGTCCCGGCACGGTCGTCCCGGCACGGTCGCGTCGGCGTGATCGCCCCGGCCGGAGCGCCCGCCGGGGAACGGATTTGCGCTGGTCGGAGCCCTGACGTACTGTTGAGTTTACCGACGCGGGGTGGAGCAGCTCGGTAGCTCGCTGGGCTCATAACCCAGAGGTCGCAGGTTCAAATCCTGTCCCCGCTACTGAAGGCCGAAGGCCCGGAACCCAATGGGTTCCGGGCCTTCGGTGTATGCACGGCGTACGCCCTTCGGCGCACGCGCGAAGAAGGGGTGGCGGCACGCCGAAGGGCCCCGCGCCTTTCGACGCCGGGCCCTTCAGGAACGTACGGAAAAACTACGCCGTGGCGCAGTCCGGGCAGACCCCTCGGTACGTGACCTCCACGCCCTCGACCGTGAAGCCGAAGCGCTCCGAGTCGGGGAGGCTGGTCAGGGGGTTGCCCGTGGGGTGGACGTCCCTGATGGCGCCGCAGCGGGCGCAGACCAGGTGGTGGTGGGGGCGGTGGGCGTTCGGGTCGTACCGCTTCGCGCGGCGGTCCGTCGAGACCTCAAGCACCTCGCCGAGGGTCACCAGCTCGCCCAGGGTGTTGTAGACCGTCGCCCGGGAGATCTCCGGCAGCTTGTCGGTGGCGCGGGCGTGCACCTCGTCGGCCGTGAGGTGGACGTGTTCCCCGTCGAGCACCTCGGCCACGACGCGCCGCTGCGCTGTCATGCGCCAGCCGCGTCCGCGCAGTCGTTCCAACAGGTCACTCATGAGAACCAGCCTAACAGGCGGGGGACCAAGTCCCGAACGGGTGTGACTTTGGATGTTCACTTGACTTAGACAAAGTCTATCGTAGGATCAATTACGACATTGGCCGAGGGACAGGACCCGCAGGCTTGATTACGCAGGAGGCGCACGTGACGCAGGGACCGCTCACCACGGAGGCCGGCGCGCCGGTCGCCGACAACCAGAACAGTGAGACCGCGGGCGCCGGCGGACCCGTCCTGGTCCAGGACCAGCTGCTGCTGGAGAAGCTCGCCCACTTCAACCGCGAGCGGATCCCGGAGCGCATCGTGCACGCCCGCGGCGCGGGTGCGTACGGCACCTTCACGCTGACCCGCGACGTCTCGCAGTGGACGCGGGCGAAGTTCCTCTCCGAGGTCGGCAAGGAGACGGAGACGTTCCTCCGCTTCTCCACCGTGGCCGGCAACCTCGGTGCCGCCGACGCGGTGCGCGACCCGCGCGGCTGGGCGCTGAAGTTCTACACCGAAGAGGGCAACTACGACCTCGTCGGCAACAACACCCCGGTCTTCTTCATCAGGGACGCCATCAAGTTCCCCGACTTCATCCACACCCAGAAGCGGGACCCCTACACGGGCTCGCAGGAGGCGGACAACGTCTGGGACTTCTGGGGGCTCAGCCCCGAGAGCACCCACCAGGTGACCTGGCTCTTCGGTGACCGCGGCATCCCGGCCTCGTACCGCCACATGGACGGCTTCGGCTCGCACACGTTCCAGTGGAACAACGAGGCCGGCGAGGTCTTCTGGGTCAAGTACCACTTCAAGACCGACCAGGGCATCAAGAACCTCACCCAGGCCGAGGCCAACAAGCTCGCCGGTGAGGACCCCGACTCCCACCAGCGCGACCTGCGCGAGGCCATCGAGCGCGGTGACTTCCCGACCTGGTCCGTGCAGGTGCAGATCATGCCGGCGGACGAGGCGGCGAACTACCGCTTCAACCCGTTCGACCTGACCAAGGTGTGGCCGCACGCGGACTACCCGCCGATCGAGATCGGCAAGCTGGAGCTCAACCGCAACCCGGAGAACGTCTTCGCCGAGGTCGAGCAGGCCATCTTCAGCCCCGCCCACTTCGTGCCGGGCATCGGTCCCTCCCCGGACAAGATGCTCCAGGGCCGCCTCTTCGCGTACGGCGACGCGCACCGCTACCGCGTCGGCATCAACGCCGACCACCTGCCGGTGAACCGCCCGCACGCCACCGAGGCGCGCACCCACTCCCGTGACGGCTTCCTGTACGACGGCCGCCACAAGGGCGCGAAGAACTACGAGCCGAACAGCTTCGGCGGCCCCTTCCAGACGGACCGGCCGCTGTGGCAGTCCGTCCCCCTCACGGGCGGCACGGGCAGCCACGAGGCGGTCCGGCACGCCGAGGACACCGACTTCGTGCAGGCGGGCAACCTCTACCGCCTGATGTCCGAGGACGAGAAGGACCGCCTGATCGAGAACCTGTCGGGCTTCATCGCGAAGGTCTCGCGCGATGACATCGCCGAGCGCGCGATCAACAACTTCCGCCAGGCGGACGGCGACTTCGGCAAGCGGCTGGAGGCCGCGGTCCAGGCCCTGCGCGGCTGACCAGTACCTCTTGTCGAAGAGTGACGGCGGGCCGGACTCCCTCGGGGGTCCGGTCCGCCGCCGTTCTCTCAGACCGCCAGCTGGGGCGCCGCGCGCCGGGCGGGCGCCCAGCAGCGGACGATGTCGCGGACCGAGACGATGCCCGTGGGCTCGTTCGCTTCCATGACGATCAGATGCCGGAAGCCGCCGTGCGCCATGGCGTCCGCCGCTTCGTCCAGGGTCCACGCCGGGGTGGCGAAGACGACGTCGGTCGTGGTGTGCGTACCGGCGATCTCTGTGTCCGGACTCTGGCCGAGGGCCACGGAGTTGAGGACGTCACGTTCGGTCAGGATCCCGAGCCCGTAGGTGTCGGGGTCCAGGACGACGGCGGCGCCGACACGGCGCTCGGACATCAGCCTGGCCGCCTGGCGCAGGGTGTGGGTGGGGCCGATGGTCAGGACCACCGTGCTCATGGCGTCGCGGACGAGCATGGGCGTGAGCCACCTCCTTGGTGGATCCGAGGTCTCCCGGTGGGCGAAGGATTGCCTCCGCTACCTGCTTGGAGAATGGATTCACAAGTTCACAAGTGGGGGGACTCCCAGAGTCGCAGCCGGACCGGGGGTCAACAAGAGGGCGTACGTCGTCAGTTCAGGGCATGCGATACGAACGTTCGCGCCACCGGCGGACGTATCTCCGACGCTCGGATCAGCAGGGCTCCGGGTCAGTACCGCTGATTCAGGTACCCCAGCAGCTCGTCGTGGAGCAGGCCGTTCGACGCCGCCGCGTTGCCGCTGTGCGGGCCCGGCCTGCCGTCGAGGCCGGTGAAGTTGCCGCCCGCCTCCGTGACCACGATCGCGGTCGCCGCCATGTCCCAGAGCGACAGCTCGGGCTCCGCGCAGATGTCGACCGCGCCCTCGGCCACCATCATGTACGGCCAGAAGTCGCCGTAGCCGCGCGTGCGCCACACCGCCCGGGTGAGGTCCATGAACCCGTCGAGGCGGCCCTGCTCCTCCCAGCCGGTGAGCGAGGAGTACGCGAGGGAGGCGTCCGAGAGCCGCGAGACCTCCGAGACGCGCAGCCGGCTCGCCGAGGTGAGGCTGCGCCCCGTGTAGGCGCCGCCGCCCTTCGCCGCCCACCAGCGGCGGCCGAGCGCGGGCGCGGAGACGACGCCGACCACCGGCTGGTAGCCGCCCTCGCCCGCCTCCATCAGGGAGATCAGCGTGGCCCAGACCGGGACACCGCGTACGTAGTTCTTCGTGCCGTCGATCGGGTCGATCACCCAGCGGCGCGGGCCCGTGCCCTCGATGCCGTACTCCTCGCCGAGGATCGCGTCGCGCGGCCTGGCGCGCTGCAGCTGGGAGCGGATCAGCTCCTCGGCCGCCTTGTCGGCCTCGCTCACCGGCGTCATGTCCGGCTTGGTCTCGACCTTGAGGTCGAGAGCCTTGAACCGGTCCATGGTCTGGGCGTCGGCGGCGTCCGCGAGGACGTGGGCGAGACGCAGATCATCGTGGTAGTCGGGCATGGGTGAACAGTATCGATCTCGATCGGCGCGAGCCACAACGCCCGACCGGGCCCGGTATGCGCGGGCTCGCGCCGGAGCTATTGACAGTGCCTCCCAGCGCGTCAACTCTGGCAGCCGGAGCCGGTTCGGCCCGGGGAGGCGACGATGCCCGCAGCACGGGAATCCTTACTGGACGCGGCCTACACGGCCCTCACCCGGCGACCGTGGCCGGGTGTGCGCATGGTCGATGTCGCGGCCGTCGCCGGGGTGTCCCGGCAGACCCTGTACAACGAGTTCGGCAGCAAGGACGGCCTCGCCCGCGCCCTGCTGCGGCGGGAGACCGACGGCTATCTGCACGGCGTCGAACGCGCGCTCGCCGAGGAGCGCGAGCCGGCCGACCGGCTCGCCGCCGTCGCCGCCTGGACGGTGGGCGCCGCGCGCGGCAACGCGCTCGTGCGGGCCGCGCTCACCGGCTGCTGGGGCGAGCGGCTGCCCGCGCCGAGCAGAGCCGCCGGGTCCACGTCGTCGGTGCCCGCGCAGCGCCGCGCGGACGCCGGGGTGCCCTCGTCCGCGGAGCTGCTCGCGCTGGTGCGGGACCGGGCGGTGGCCGCGCTCGGCGGCCGGGGCAGGCCCAAGGACCCCGAGCTCGCCCTCGCCTGCGAGAGCGCCGTCCGGCTCGCCCTGTCGTACGTCGTCGCGCCCGCCCGGAACGACGACGACCCCGCGGAGCTGGTCCGCGGGGCCATCGGGCGCTGGGTGGGCGCCGACTAGGCGCGTCAGGGAGGTCATTGGGCTCAGTGTGCCGAGCCGGACAGCTGGAGGCCGACCACGCCGATGATGACGAAGGAGATCGAGACGATCTTCAGCGTGGAGACCAGGTCGCCGAGGAAGATCATTCCGTAGATCGCGGTGCCCGCGGCGCCGATACCCGTCCACACCGCGTACGCGGGCCCCACGTCCAGCTTCTTCAGCGCCAGCGTGAGCAGACCGAAACTGCCGAGCGCGAAACAGGCGAACGCGATCGTCGGCCAGAGCCTGGTGAACCCGTGCGACAGCTTCAGACAGACCGCGAAGCCGGTCTCCAGAATCCCCGCCACGATGACCAGCAGCCACGCCATGTCCCTGCCTCCCGCACTCGTCCACGTTCCGTGACCGCTTCGCCCGGCTGAATCCGGCTTGGTGCGATTATGCATTTACCTGCGCCACGGGGGGCGCAAACAACGGGGAGGTCAGTCGTCCTCGCGCCGCTCCCGCGTGGCCAGCAGCCGGCGCAGGGAGTACAGGCGCTGCGGGTCCGCGTGCCCGTCGGCGACCCAGGCGTCCAGCGCGCAGTCCTTCTCGTCGTGGCTGCAGCCGCGCGGACAGCCGGCCGTGCCCGGCTCCAGGTCGGGGAAGGCGAGGATGACGCGGGACGGGTCGACGTGGTTGAGCCCGAAGGACCGCACGCCCGGGGTGTCGATCACCCAGCCGCCCACATCCGCCAGCGGGAGCGCCAGCGCGGAGGTCGTGGTGTGCCTGCCGCGGCCCGTGACCGCGTTGACGTGCCCGGTCGAGCGCCGCCGCTCCTCGGGCACAAGGGCGTTCACCAATGTCGTCTTGCCCACCCCCGAGTGCCCGACGAAGGCCGTGATCTTGCCGTCGAGCAGCTCGTGGACCCGCGCGAGCTCCGCGCCGTCCGTGAACTCCTCGCGGCTGGTGACCACATAGGGGATGTCGAGAGTCGCGTACGTCTCCAGGAGCTTGTCGGCCGATGCAAGGTCCGACTTGGTCAGTACGAGGATCGGTTCGAGGCCGCCGTCGTACGCCGCCACTACGCACCGGTCGATGAGCCGCGGACGCGGCTCGGGGTCGGCGAGGGCGGTGACGATGGCGAGCTGGTCGGCGTTGGCGACGACCACCCGCTCGTAGGGGTCGTCGTCGTCGGCGGTGCGCCGCAGGACGGATGTGCGCTCCGTGATCCGGACGATCCGCGCGAGGGTGTCCTTCTTCCCGGACAGGTCCCCGACGACCGCCACTCTGTCACCCACCACGGCGGCCTTGCGGCCCAGCTCGCGGGCCTTCATGGCCATCACGATCCGGTCGTCGACCAGCACGGTGAGGCGTCCCCGGTCGACGGTGAGGACCATGCCCTCGGCCGCGTCCTCGTGCTTGGGCCTGATGTGGGTGCGGGGGCGGTTGCCCTTGCGGTTGGGGCGGACGCGGATGTCGTCCTCGTCGGGGTTCTTTCCGTAGCGGCGCATTGTCGTTCCGCCCGTCAGCCGTTCCCGAGCATGGTGGTCCACAGGTCGGGGAAGTCCGGGAGCGTCTTCGCCGTCGTCGCGACGTTCTCGATCTGTACGCCGTCCACCGCGAGGCCGATGACCGCGCCCGCGGTCGCCATGCGGTGGTCGTCGTAGGTGTGGAAGACGCCACCGTGCAGCCGGCGCGGGCGGATGTGCAGTCCGTCGGCGGTCTCGGTGACGTCACCGCCGAGTTCGTTGATCTCCTTGGTGAGCGCGGCCAGGCGGTCGGTCTCGTGCAGACGCAGATGGGCGACGCCGCGCAGCGTGGAGGGGGAGTCGGCGAGGGCCGCGACCGCCGCGATGCCCGGGGTCAGCTCGCCGACCTCGCTGAGGTCCACGTCGAGGCCGTGGATCGACCCGGAGCCGGTGAAGACCAGGCCCTGCTCGGTCAGCTCGCAGGAGCCGCCCATCTCCGTGAAGATCCGGCGCAGCGCGTCACCGGGCTGCGTGGTGTGCGAGGGCCAGTCGGGGATGGTGACCGTGCCGCCGGTGACCAGCGCCGCGGCGAGGAACGGCTGGGCGTTGGAGAGGTCAGGCTCGACGGTCACGTCGCGGCCGAGCAGCGCGCCCGGGGTGACCCGCCACACGTTCGGCTCGCCGCCCGCCTCCGGGGTGTCCACCTGCGCACCGGCCCAGCGGAGCATGTCGACCGTCATCCGGATGTGCGGCATGGAGGGCAGGGGGCCGCCCACGTGACGGACCTCCACGCCCTGGTTGAAGCGCGGGCCCGAAAGCAGCAGGGCGCTCACGAACTGGGAGGACGACGAGGCGTCGATCTCGACCGGGCCGCCGTCCAGGGCCCCGCCGCCGTGCACGGTCAGCGGCAGCGCGCCGCGCCCGTCGTCGTCGATGCGGGCACCGAGCACCCGCAGGGCGTCGATCACGCCGGTCAGCGGCCGCTCGTACGAACGAGGGTCACCGTCGAAGCGGATCGGGCCGTCGGCGAGGGCGGCGACCGGGGGGAGGAAACGCATGACCGTGCCGGCGTTGCCGACGTCGACCGTGGCCGGGCCGTGCAGGCCCGAGGGGATCACGCGCCAGGCCTCGCCGGAGGCGCCCGCGACGGAGGAGCTGGAGGACACCGTCTCCTCGATGCCGACGCCCATCGCGCGCAGGGCGCCCGCCATCAGCAGGGTGTCGCGGGAGCGCAGCGGGCGGCGCAGCCAGCCGGGCTCGGCGGCGAGCGAGGCCAGGACGAGCGCGCGGTTGGTGACCGATTTCGAACCGGGGACGTGGACCGTCGCGGTGACGGCTCCGCTTGCGTGCGGGGCGGGCCAGAGGGCGGTGTGCGCCGGGGTTTCGGTCATGCCCTCACTTTAGTGGCTGCCGGTGACCCCGCTCAGACGGTCGGCGGCCAGCGCGCCCCGCCCCTCTCAGACGTCGAGGAGCCAGCGCGCCCCGCCCATCAGGGAGCAGAGCGAGACGGCGTGGAAGAGGAAGAGCCACAGGCCCGCGGGGACATGCGTCAGCCGCGAGAGCTGGTCCGCGTCCGAGTCGCCCGCGCCCCCGTGCCTGCGCTTGGCCTGGAGCTCGAAGGCGGGACGGACGCCTCCCAGGAGCAGGAACCACACCACCGCGTACGCGAACGCCGCCTGCACGTCCGTGCCCGCCAGCCAGGAGACGAGCAGGAACGTGCCGCCGGTCACGATCACCGTCAGGGCGCCGTACGCGTTGCGGACCATCACCAGCATCGCGACGAGCAGCGCGGTGGCGATCCACAGCAGCGCCGTGATGCGCCCCGAGGAGAGCAGCGCAGCGCCGCCGAGGCCCAGCAGCGGGGGAGCGGTGTACCCCGCCGCCGCGGTCAGGATCATGCCGAGCCCGGTGGGTCTCCCGCGCGAGACGGTCAGGCCCGAGGTGTCGGAGTGCAGCCGGATGCCGTCGAGGCGGCGCCCGGTGAGCAGGGCGACCAGGCCGTGGCCGCCCTCGTGCGCGATGGTGATGGCGTTGCGGGCGAGGCGCCATATGCCGTGCGGGACGACCACGGCGAGGGCCACGGCGGCGGCCGCGATCACCAGCCACTGCTCGGGCGCGGACTGCGTACCGAAGACGCGGTCCCAGAGGTGGGCCAGGCTGGCCGTGGCGGTGCTTTCCGTTCCTATGGCCATTGTTGGTACTGGCTCCTCTGGTTGTACGCGGTCTGGCAGTCTGGCACGTATGTGCGGACGGTATGCATCCAGTCGTAGGCCCGAGGATCTCGCGGCGACCTTCGAGATCGAGAAGTGGGAGCCCGAGGAGACGCTCGCCCCCGATTTCAACGTGGCCCCCACCAAAGAGGTCTACGCGGTTCTCGACCGTCCACTGAAAGACGCCGAAGACCCGGCTCCGGTTCGCCAGCTGCGCACCCTCAAGTGGGGGCTCGTGCCGTCCTGGTCCAAGACGCCCGAGGGCGGCGCCCGGATGATCAACGCCCGCGCGGAGACCGTGCACGAGAAGCCCTCCTACCGCCGCGCCTTCGCCTCCCGCCGCTGCGTCCTGCCCGCCGACGGCTATTACGAGTGGGTGACCGCGCCGGAGGAGCGGCAGCTGGAGGTCGAGGGCAAGAAGAAGCGGCCCCGCAAGCAGCCGTACTTCGTGACCCCCGCCGACGGCTCCGTCTTCGCCATGGCGGGGCTCTATGAGTTCTGGCGGGACAAGACCCTGCCCGACGAGCACCCCCTCGCCTGGTGGGTGACCTGCACGGTGATCACCACGGAGGCCGAGACCACGCCCCTCGCGGTCGCCCCCGGGGAGGGCCCGCGCTCGCTCGCCGACATCCATCCGCGCATGCCGCTCATGCTGACGCCCGACCGCTGGGACGCCTGGCTCGACCCGTCCCGCACGGACGTCGAGGAGCTGCGCGCCCTCCTGGAGCCGCCCCCGGCCGGGCTGATGCGGGCCTACCCCGTATCGACGGCGGTCAGCAACGTACGCAACAACGGCCCGGAGCTGCTGAAGGAGCTGGAGGGCCCCGAAGAGGGCACACTCTTCTGACGTGACGCACATGACGACGCACGTGACGCGGAGCGAGACCACCGAGACCGTCGAGACCGACGCCGGTGAGGCGCGGATCACCTGGCACCCGGCGAAGAAGAAGGCCCGTTTCCTGCTCGCCGTCAGCCACGGCGCCGGGGGCGGCATCGAGGCCCGCGACCTCCGGGCGCTCGCCGCCACCCTGCCCGCCCACGGCGTGAGCGTCGCCCTCGTCGAGCAGCCCTGGCGGGTCGCGGGCAAGAAGCTGGCGCCCGCCCCCAAGACGCTGGATGTGGGGTGGCGGGGGATCTGGCCCGCCCTGGAGAAGAAGGGGCTCCCGGTGATCTCCGGCGGCCGCAGCGCGGGCGCGCGCGTCGCCTGCCGCACGGCCACGGAGCTGGGCGCGGCCGCCGTGCTCGCCCTCAGCTTCCCCCTGCACCCTCCGGGCAGGCCCGAGAAGTCCCGCGCCGACGAGCTGCTCGGCGCCGGCGTGCCGACCCTCGTCGTGCAGGGCGGCAACGACCCGTTCGGGAGGCCCGCCGAGTTCCCCGACGGGACGTACGAGTTGGTGGAAGTGCCCTTCGGCGATCACGGTTTCGCGGTGCCGAAGAAGGCGGATCCGACCCAGGACGAGGCCGTGGCGGTCATCACGGACGGCGTCACACGGTGGACGGGAATGTTGGGCGCGTGACCTCTGTTGTCGCGAACAGACGGTGTGCACCGTCGCCGACGTGTTCGTACAAGAGGGAGTCCGCCGCATGGGTTCGACCATCTGCCCGAACCGCTCCAGCGCCTCTGACCTGGAGTGGACGGTCTTGAGCGCACCCAAAAGCGCAACTATTCGGGCGGCGCGCGGAGCGGATCGTCGTCTATCCTCCGATTCGAGTGGGGCTGCTTTCGGCCTCGCCACGTCGTTGGAGGAGGTGGGTCCGGTCACTGGGACCGACGCAGGGACCGAGCACGGCCAGGCGGAGCGCCCCGATGAGGGTTCTGAGACGGCCGCGGAGCGCACGGCCCGATTCGAGCGGGACGCACTGACTTTCCTCGACCAGATGTACTCGGCGGCGCTGCGCATGACGCGCAATCCGGCGGACGCCGAGGACCTGGTGCAGGAGACCTACGCGAAGGCGTACGCGTCGTTCCACCAGTTCCGCGAGGGCACCAACCTCAAGGCGTGGCTGTACCGCATCCTCACGAACACGTTCATCAACTCGTACCGCAAGAAGCAGCGCGAGCCCCAGCGCAGCGCCGCCGAGGAGATCGAGGACTGGCAGCTCGCGCGCGCCGAGTCGCACATGTCCACCGGTCTGCGCTCCGCCGAGTCGCAGGCGCTGGACCACCTGCCCGACTCGGACGTGAAGCAGGCGCTGCAGGCGATCCCCGAGGAATTCCGCATCGCCGTCTATCTGGCCGATGTAGAGGGCTTTGCCTACAAGGAGATCGCGGACATTATGGGGACACCCATCGGTACGGTGATGTCCCGGCTGCACCGGGGCCGACGCCAACTGCGCGGCATGCTGGAGGACTACGCCCGTGAGCGCGGGCTCGTCCCGGCGGGTGCCGGGGAGTCGAACGGAACGAAAGGCTCGGGCTCATGAGCTGCGGAGAGCCGCACGAGACTGACTGCAGTGAAGTCCTGGACCACCTCTATGAGTTCCTGGACCACGAGATGCCGGACAGTGACTGCACCAAGTTCGAGACGCACTTCGAGGAGTGCTCACCGTGCCTGGAGAAGTACGGCCTGGAGCAGGCCGTGAAGAAGCTGGTGAAGCGCTGCTGCGGCCAGGACGACGTACCCGTCGACCTGCGGGCCAAGGTGATGGGCCGCATCGACCTCATCCGCTCCGGGCAGACCGTGCCCGACCAGGACGTCACGCAGGACGCGGCCCCCTCGGAGGCGTGAACACTCCGGTACCACCCCAAGGCCCCGTTCCCCCCTCCCGTCACTCGAATGTGCTAATTCGCCGCCGTCGGGTGCTGGCCGCCGAGCAGCCGTTCTAGTCTCCGGACCTGGGTCTTGCGACCCGGAACGGGGAGGAGAACTCCATGCGGTCGGTGCCGGCGTGGGCCCGCGTGTACACCCTGTGCGTCGCCCTGGTCGGCGCCGCCTGTGCCGCCCCGGCGCTGCTGAGCGGGCGCACCCCCTGGCCCGCCGTCGCGCTCCTCGCGGCGCTCTGCGCCGGGTGCGAGCGGATCACCCTTCCCCGAAGCCGCACGCGCGGCCTCGGCACCTTCTTCCCCGTGCTGCTCGCCGGGGCGTTCCTGCTGCCGCCGTCGGCCGCCGCGCTCGTCGCCGTGCCCGGCGCGCTGCTCGCCCGTGTCGACCGGCGCCCCCGCTGGGTGCGCCGCCTCTGGCGCGCCGCCCAACTCGCCCTGGCCACCTGGGCGGCGGCGCGGGTGTACGCCGCGCTGGGCGGCCCCGCGGCCTGTGCCGCGCCGGACTTCCCGTACGTCCTCGGGCCCGCGGGAGCCGCCGTGCTCGCCTTCTCCGCCGTGCTCGCCGCCCTGGACGGCGGCGTTCTGCTGACCGCCGAGCGCGTTCCCGCGCGGGCCGCCTGGCGGGGGCTCTTCCCGCGCTCGCTGGCGCCCGTCGCCGTGCACGGGCTCGCCGGTCTGATGATGGCGGTGCTCTGGACCAGCCCGTACGGCCCCGCCGCCGCGCTGCTCGTGCTGCTCCCGATGGGCGTCTCCTGCTGGGTCTTCGCGCAGTACCACCGTGAGCGGGCCGCCCACCAGGCCACCATCCGGGCGCTCGTCCAGGCCGTTGACCTCAAGGACAAGTACACGCGCGGCCACAGCGAGCGGGTCGGCCGCGCCTCGGTGATGATCGCGCGCGAGCTGGGCATGGACGACGAGCGGGTCGAGGTCCTGCGGTTCGCCGGGATCCTGCACGACGTCGGGAAACTCGGCGTACCGACACGGCTGTTGCGGAAGGACGGACCCCTGACCCCGGAGGAGCGGCGCGTCATCGAACTGCATCCCGAGTACGGACACGAGATGGTGCGCGGCATCGGCTTCCTCGGCGAGGCGCGGGCGGCGATCCTGCACCACCACGAGCGGATCGACGGCAGCGGCTACCCCTACGGGCTCGCCGGGCGGCAGATCCCCGAGAGCGCGCGGGTGGTCGCCGTGGCCGACGCCTTCGACGCGATGACGTCCACGCGGTCCTACCGGCGGGCCCGGCCGGTGCCGGCGGCGCTGGAGGAGCTGGCCCGGTGCGCGGGGGCGCAGTTCGACCCGGTGATGGTCGCGGCGTTTACGCGGGCCCTCGGCCGGGACGGATGGCACCCCGGGGTCACGTCGGACGTCCCCGAAGGCGGCGGAAACGTACCGCCCGCACGGCCTCTGCCCGCACCCGCGGTCCGCGGTTCGGCACCGCGGTGAGCGCCTCCGTCCCGGCTCCCGGCGCCGAGGGTGCCCGCCGCCTGTCCCGGCGTGCGGAACGCCTGCCCGCAACGGCGGCCCACGGGCTCGCCGGGCTGCTCGCCGCCGCCGCTCTCGGCTGGACCCTGTGGCACGGCGTCGTCGAAGGACCGGTCGCGCTCGCCTTTGGGGTGCTGATCACCCTCGGTGAGCTGGCCCGGTGGGGAGGCGCGGGCGACCGCGAGCCCGCGCCGCTCGGCGCCGCGGGGGCGCTGGCGTACGCGCTGCTCGGGCAGAACGCCGGGCAGGCCACGCACCACGGCGTACTCCAGGTGATCGCCGTGGTCGTCGCGGCCGCCCTCGTGGGGGCCGTGCCGCACGTGGCGCGCGGCCGGGGCCCCACGCCCGACCACATGGCGCGGCGCGTGCTGACCGTCGCGTTCGCCGCCGTGTGCTTCCAACCCCTCTACAACGCGGGCAAGTTGAAGGACTGGGTCGGCCACGGGCCCTGGTTCGCGCTCGTCATCGTCGCCCTGCTCGCCCTCACCGCGCTCTGCGACGCCGTCCTCGCCGCCGCGATGGCGCACGCCCGGACCCGCTGGCCGTTCGGGCCGCTGCTCCGCGACGAGCTGCGGGCCATGCTGGGCATCGGCTCCGCCGTCTGCGCGACGGGGGCCGTGATGGCGCTCGCGGTGGCCGTGGCGGGGCTCTGGGCGCTGCCCGTGTTCAGCCTCCCCCTGCTGCTCACCCAGCTGTCCTTCCGGCGGTACGCGGCGGTACGGGCCACCTATCGGCAGACCATCGCGTCGCTGGCCCGCGCCACCGAGATCGCCGGGTACACCCCGCAGGGCCACGCCCACCGCGTCGCCGGGCTCAGCCGGGCCGTCGGGCGGGACCTCGGCCTCACCGGGCCGGACCTCACGGTCCTGGAGTACGCGGCGCTGATGCACGACATCGGCCAGCTGTCCCTCGTCGACCCCGTCCCCGAGGGCGCCACCGCCGCGCTGCCCGAGGCGCAGCAGCGCCGAATAGCCCTGCTCGGCGGCGCCGTCGTACGGCAGACGGGGGTGGACTCCGAGGTCGCCGTCGTCGTCGAGCGCCAGGCCGACCCCTACCGCCGTCAGCCGCTCACCGCCCGTATTGTGCGCACCGCGAACGCGTACGACGAGATGGCGCGGGGAGAAGGAGTCTCGGGGGCGCTCGGCGGGCCGCTCGACGCCTTGGAGAGGCTGAGGCTCGCCACCGGCCGCGACTACCAGCCCGAGGTCGTGGAGTCGCTGGCGAGGGTGGTGTCGAGGGGCGGCCTTAGCTCGTCCCCGGCTGGGTAACCCATGGGTAATGAGCGGCCGTCCGACCGTACGTGGTTGGATGCGAAGAAGAGGGTGCACGGGGGCATGGACCCGACGCCGCGCCTTCGCAAGATGGGACTTCCGGAAATCGTGACAGGCGGGAATCAGGCGGGAATCGTGAGGATCTTCGGCAAGGGACGGCATCGGCCCTCCGCCTCATGGCGGCAGGCGACCGACCGCGCGTTCACGCTGATCGGCGACGGCCGGTACGAGGACGCGGGAGCGCTGCTCACGCGCGCGGCGGATCTGGAACCCTGGCTGTCCGAGTCCTGGTTCAACCTCGCGCTGCTGCACAAGTTCCGGCACGACTGGGAGCAGGCGCGGGCCGCCGGGCTGCGCGCCGTCGCGCTCCTGGACCGCTCGGCCGGCGCCCCGGACTGGTGGAACGTCGGCATCGCGGCGACCGCCCTCCAGGACTGGCCGCTGGCCCGCCGCGCCTGGCAGGCGTACGGCCTGAAGGTGCCCGGCGGTGTGGCCGCGTCCGGCGAGCCCTCGGGCATGGAGCTGGGCAGCGCGGCCGTGCGGCTCTCCCCGGAGGGCGAGGCCGAGGTGGTGTGGGGCCGCAGGCTGGACCCCGCGCGCATCGAGGTGCTCTCCATCCCGCTGCCCTCCTCCGGGCGCCGCTGGGGCGAGGTCGTGCTGCACGACGGCGTCCCGCACGGCGAGCGGACGACGGCGGCCGGACACTCGTACCCCGTGTTCGACGAGATCGAGCTCTGGGCGCCCTCACCCGTGCCGACCTGGGTCGTCCTCCTGGAGGCCGCCACCGAGGACGACCGGGACGCCCTGGAGCAGCTGGCGGCCGACGCGGGCTTCGCCGCCGAGGACTGGTCGTCGTCCGTGCGGCTGCTGTGCCGCATGTGCTCGGAGTCCCGGATGCCGAGCGACGAGGGCGACGGCGAGCACCTGGACCCGCACGACCACAGCGAGCCGGGCCATCCGGGCCCCCTCGGCCACCGCAGCCCCGGCGCGGTCTGGGTGCCGGAGCGGGAGTGCGGCATCGCGGCGCCGGCCGCCCTGGTGCGCGGGCTCCTCGACAGCTGGGTCGCGGACAGCCCGGACTCGCGGGACTGGCGGGATCTCGAAGAGGTCTGCTGACGCGAAGAGGTCCGCTGACGCGAAGAGGTCCGCTGACGCGAAGAGGCCGGTCGTCGCTTCGCCGTAGGCTGTACCGGCACAAACTCTGAGGGTTTCACGGAAGGCTTACGGCGGACATGGCGCAGGACACTGAGCAGCAGGCCTCCGGCGGGGTGCTCCCCGTCGACGACGAGGGCTTCGTCATCGACACGGAGGACTGCGAGGAGCGCGAGACGGCCTACCGCGAGCGCGGCACGTCGCGGCCGATCACGGTCGTCGGCAACCCGGTCCTGCACAAGGAGTGCAAGGACGTCACGTCCTTCGACGACGAGCTCGCGAAGCTGGTCGACGACATGTTCGCGACCCAGCGCGTCGCGCAGGGCGTGGGCGTGGCCGCCAACCAGGTCGGCGTCGACCTGAAGGTCTTCGTCTACGACTGCATGGACGACGAGGGCGTGCGCCACGTCGGCGTGGTCTGCAACCCGGTCCTGGCCGAGCTGCCCGCCGAGCGCCGCCGTCTCGACGACTCGGGCGAGGGCTGCCTCTCCGTCCCCACCGCCTACGCGGATCTGGCTCGCCCGGACTACGCCGAGGTGACCGGGCAGGACGAGAAGGGCAACCCCATCAAGGTGCGGGGCGGCGGCTACTTCGCCCGCTGCCTCCAGCACGAGACGGACCACCTGTACGGCTACCTGTACATCGACCGTCTCTCCAAGAGGGAGCGCAAGGACGCCCTGCGCCAGATGGCAGAGGGCACCCCGCGCTACCCCGTGGTGCCCAATGACTGACGTGAGCGGCGTGCGCGACATCTGAGCGGCGCGGTAACCGCGTGACACCGACGGCCCCTGGCCGGGAACCCTCCCGGTCAGGGGCCGTCGGCATGAGCCGCTCACCTGTGCGAGCAGAACCGGCTGCCGAAGATCCATAATCAGTCATGTACGGGGGTGTTCTCGGCACTGGGGGGTAGTGAATGGCGCAAAACTGTTCCCTGAACGGTCAGTTGTGGTGCTGAATGGAAAGCGCGGGGAGATACACCACGGCGCGCGCCCGGCACGGCGGGAGGGGTGTGTGCCGCTCAGGCGGCTGAAAGGGGTTTGTCCGTGCCTGCATATTCCGGAAGCACTTCACAGACACAGCCACACGCGCAGAAGGTATCGGTCCCACCGGCGCTGGCCGTTCCGGTGATCGAGGCAGCGTTTCCTCGCCGTCTGCACCCGTATTGGCCAGAACTTCAGGAGAAGTCCAGGAGCTGGCTACGCGAAATGCGGCTCATGCCGCCCGACAAGGTCGAGCGGTACGCGGACGGCCTCTGCTACACCGACCTGGTGGCGGGCTACTACATTGGCGCCCCCGACGAGTTGCTGAGGGCGATAGCGGACCTCAGCAGCTGGTTCTTCGCCTGGGACGACCGGCACGACCGTGACTCGGTGCACGGCAGGGCGGCACAGTGGCGGTGGCTCTGCCGCGGCCTGCACGGCGCCCTCGAAGACCCCCGGCGGTACCGCCACCACCGCGACCCGCTGGTCGCGGGGTTCGCGGACTGCGTACGCCGCCTGTACTGCTTCCTCGGCCCCAGCTGGAACGCCCGGTTCGCCCGCCACTTCCACCCCGTGATCGAGGCGTACGACCAGGAGTTCAGGAACCGGCGCAGCGGCAGCGTCCCCACGGTCGAGGCGTACGTGGAGCTGCGCCGCCTCACATTCGCGCACTGGGCCTGGATCGACCTCCTCGAACCGACCGCGCGCTGTGAACTGCCACGCGCCATAAGGAAACACCCCGCGTACCTCCGGGCGGCCCTCGCGACCCAGGACTTCTCGGCCTGGTACAACGACCTGTGCTCGCTCCCCAAAGAACTCGCGGGAGACGAACTGCACAATCTCGGGATCAGCCTCATTCAGCACGAGGGGCTGACGCTCGAAGAAGCCGTAAGAGAAGTGCACCGGCGGGTCAGTCAATGCGTCACGGATTTCCTCGCAGCCGAAGGAGAAGTGCTGTCGCTCGCCGCGCAGTTGTCCGACGGAACCGTCGAAGGAAAAGAACTCGCGGACGCGGTGGAATCCTGCGTCTTCAACATGCGGAACTGGTTCTCTTCCGTTTACTGGTTCCACCACGAATCCGGGCGCTATCGGGTGGACAGCTGGGACGACCGGTCCATGCCCCCGTATGTGACGGAGGATGTCCTGGCGGAAAACGAACTGGTGGGTGAGGAATGAGCGCCCCGCCGCTCGTCACCGGTGGTGCCCCGCTGCTCGGCCACGCCTGGAACCTGGTGCGCGACCCGCTCGGCTTCCTCGCCGCGCTGCGTGACCACGGGGATCTCGTACGGATCAGGCTGGGGCCCGGGACGGCGTACGTGGTCTGCGCCCCGGAGCTGGTCGGCGCCCTGCTGAAACGCCCCGAGTACATCGTCGGCGGACCGCTCTGGGACACCCTGGAGGTGCTTCTCGGCAAGGGTGTGGCGACGAGCAACGGCAAGCTGCACCGGCGCCAGCGCCGGATGATGCAGCCCGCGTTCAGGCCCGAGCGGATCGCCGACTACGCCAAGGTGATGGAGGAGGAGGCACGCGCCACGGCGGCCCGCTGGCGGCCGGGCGCCACGGTCGACGTGAGCGCGGAGATGTTCCGCACGGCCGTGCGCGTCGTCTCGCGCTCCCTGCTGGAGGTCGGCTCGATCGGCGAGAAGGCGGACCGCATCGCCGACTCGCTGCACACCGTCTTCCAGGGGCTCTACCGCCGGATGGTGCTCTCCTTCGGGCCGCTCCACCGCGTGCCGACCCCCGCCAACCGGCGCTTCGAGAGGGCGCTCGCCGATCTGCACGCACTCGTCGACGAGATCGTCGCGGAGCGCCGCGCGGCAGGGCCCGGCGGCCCGGACGACCTGCTCGCGGAATTGCTGCGGGCCACGGACGAATCCGGGGAGCCCATAGCCGACCAGGAGATCCACGACCACGTGGTTTCGCTCGTCGTCGCCGGAGCGGAGAATGTCGCGTCGACGCTGGCGTGGGCGTTCCATCTGCTCACCGAACACCGCGAGCACGAAAGGCGGTTGGTTGAAGAAGTAAATTCCGTGGCCAGGGATCGCGCGATCACATTCGCCGATCTGGGGAGCCTGCCGCACCTCCGCAATGTCATCACCGAGGCCATGCGCATACGCCCGGCCGCCTGGATATTCACGCGCCGGTCCGTGGCCGAAACCGAGCTGGGCGGCTATCGCATTCCGGCTGGCGCGGACATCGTCTACAGCGTGTACGCGATGCAGCGCGACCCGCGTTCCTTCGAGCGGCACCTGGAGTTCGACCCGGACCGCTGGAGCCCCGAACGCGTCGGGGACGTACCGGAGTTCGCGATGATGCCGTTCAGTGTCGGCAACCGGAAGTGCCCGGGAGACCACTTCAGCCTGGCCGAACTGGCCCTGATCCTGGGGACCGTGGTGCCCAAGTGGCGCCTGGAGCCGGTCGCGGAGACCGACACCGGCACACGCGTGGGCATCACGCTGCACCCCAAGCGTCTGGTCCTGCGCGCCGAGCGGCGCTGACGGCCGGTCCGCGGAAGGTGCGGCGGTAGGCGTTCGGCGTCCACCGTCTCCTCCGAGCCCGCCAGCAACTCCTGCGCCGGCAGCACCCGCCGGCGCAGGAACCAGCGGTACGGCGTGGTGCCGGTCGGCGAGGACCCGGGCTCCGGATCGACCGGCAGCTGCGCGCGGCGGAGGACGCCCCGCGCAGCTCCCGAGCGCGGGCGTCCCTAGAACTCGTCGTCGAAGGAGACCGACCCCTCGACCGCGACCTGGTACGCCGAAGGGCGCCGCTCGAAGAAGTTGGTCAGCTCCTGGACCCCCTGAAGCTCCATGAACGAGAACGGGTTGGACGAGCCGTAGACCGGTGCGAAGCCCAGGCGCTGGAGGCGCTGGTCGGCGACGCACTGGAGGTACTCGCGCATCGAGTCGGTGTTCATGCCCGGCAGACCGTCGCCGCACAGGTCGCGGGCGAACTGCAGCTCGGCCTCGACGGCCTCCTTCAGCATGTCCGTGACCTGCGTCCGGAGCGCGTCGTCGAACAGCTCGGGCTCCTCCTTGCGGACCGTGTCGACCACGTCGAAGGCGAAGCTCATGTGCATCGTCTCGTCGCGGAACACCCAGTTGGTGCCGGTCGCCAGGCCGTGCAGCAGCCCGCGGCTGCGGAACCAGTAGACGTACGCGAAGGCGCCGTAGAAGAAGAGGCCCTCGATGCACGCGGCGAAGCAGATGAGGTTGAGCAGGAAGCGGCGGCGCTCGGCCTGGGTCTCCAGGCGGTCCAGCTTCTCGACCGAGTCCATCCACTTGAAGCAGAACTGCGCCTTCTCGCGGATGGAGGGGATCTCCTCGACCGCGTCGAAGGCCGCAGCGCGGTCCTCCGGGTCGGGCAGATAGGTGTCGAGCAGCGTCAGATAGAACTGGACGTGCACGGCCTCCTCGAACAGCTGACGGCTCAAGTACAGCCGCGCTTCGGGGGAGTTGATGTGCTTGTAGAGCGTCAGCACGAGGTTGTTGGAGACGATCGAGTCACCGGTCGCGAAGAACGCGACCAGGCGGCCGATCATGTGCTGCTCGCCCGGCGTGAGCTTGGCGAGGTCGGTGACGTCCGAGTGGAGGTCGACCTCCTCCACCGTCCACGTGTTCTTGATCGCGTCCCGGTAGCGCTCGTAGAAGTCCGGGTAGCGCATGGGGCGCAGCGTCAGCTCGAAGCCCGGGTCGAGGAGGTTCTTCGTACTGTTGGTCGTGGAGCTCATTACTGGCAGGCCTCGCAGGACTCGGGGTTTTCCAGGGAGCAGGCGACGGCGTCTTCGGCCGTGACCTGCGCGGGAACGGGGGCGGTGGCGGCGGTCGCACCGGAGCCTGCCGCGCGGGCGATGCGGGTGGCGGGGCGCGAGCGCAGGTAGTACGTCGTCTTCAGGCCCTGCTGCCAGGCGTAGGCGTACATCGAGGAGAGCTTGCCGATGGTCGGCGTCTCCAGGAACAGGTTCAGGGACTGCGCCTGGTCGAGGAACGGCGTGCGCGCGGCGGCCATGTCGATCAGACCGCGCTGCGGGATCTCCCACGCCGTGCGGTACAGCGCGCGCACGTCCTCGGGGATCCAGCTGAAGCCCTGCACCGAGCCGCTGGCCTCGCGCAGCGCCTCGCGGGTCTGCGCGTCCCAGACGCCGAGCCGCTTCAGCTCCTCCACCAGGTAGGCGTTGACCTGGAGGAACTCGCCGCTGAGCGTCTCGCGCTTGAAGAGGTTGGAGACCTGCGGCTCGATGCACTCGTAGACGCCCGCGATGGACGCGATGGTGGCGGTCGGCGCGATGGCGAGCAGCAGGGAGTTGCGCATGCCGGTGGTGGCGATGCGCGCCCGCAGAGCCGCCCACCGCTCCGGCCAGGTCAGCACGGCACCGTAGTGGTCGGGGTGCAGCACGCCGCGCGCGGTGCGGGTCTTCTCCCAGGCGGGCAGCGGCCCGTTGCGCTCGGCGAGGTCGGCCGAGGCCTCGTAGGCGGCGAGCATGATCCGCTCGGCGATGCGGGTGGAAAGGGCGCGCGCCTCGGGGGAGTCGAAGGGCAGCTTCAACTGGAAGAAGACGTCCTGGAGGCCCATCGCGCCGAGGCCCACCGGGCGCCACTTGGCGTTGGAGCGCCCGGCCTGCTCGGTCGGGTAGAAGTTGATGTCGACGACGCGGTCGAGGAAGGTGACGGCGGTACGGACGGTCTCGTCGAGCCGCTCCCAGTCGATGTCACCGGCGGCGGCGTCCACGAACGCGCCGAGATTGACCGAGCCGAGGTTGCAGACGGCCGTCTCGCCGTCGTCCGTGACCTCCAGGATCTCCGTGCAGAGATTGGAGGAGTGCACGGTGTGGCCCGGCTCCGCCGTCTGGTTGGCGGTGCGGTTGGCGGCGTCCTTGAACGTCATCCAGCCGTTGCCGGTCTGCGCGAGGGTGCGCATCATGCGGCCGTACAGCTCCCGGGCCGGGATGGTCTTCTTCGCGAGCCCGGCGGCCTCCGCCCCGCGGTAGGCGGCGTCGAACTGCTCGCCCCACAGGTCGACGAGGTCGGGCACGTCGGCCGGGGAGAACAGCGACCAGTCCTGGTCGGCGGCGACCCGGCGCATGAACTCGTCCGGGATCCAGTGCGCGAGGTTGAGGTTGTGCGTGCGGCGCGCGTCCTCACCGGTGTTGTCGCGCAGCTCCAGGAACTCCTCGATGTCGGAGTGCCAGGTCTCCAGGTAGACCGCGGCCGCGCCCTTGCGCCGGCCGCCCTGGTTCACGGCGGCGACCGAGGCGTCCAGGGTCTTCAGGAACGGCACGATGCCGTTGGAGTGCCCGTTCGTGCCACGGATCAGCGAGCCACGGGAACGGATGCGGGAGTACGAGAGTCCGATGCCGCCCGCGTGCTTGGAGAGCCGCGCGACCTGGTGGTAGCGGTCGTAGATCGAGTCCAGCTCGTCCAGCGGGGAGTCGAGGAGGTAGCAGGAGGACATCTGCGGGTGGCGGGTGCCGGAGTTGAAGAGCGTCGGCGACGACGGCAGGTAGTCCAGGCGGCTCATCAGGCGGTACAGCGCCGCCACCTCGTCCAGGGCGCGCTCGCTGCCGTCCTCCGCGAGGCCGCTCGCGACGCGCAGCATGAAGTGCTGCGGGGTCTCGATGACCTGCCGGGTGATCGGGTGGCGCAGCAGATAGCGGCTGTGCAGGGTGCGCAGACCGAAGTACTCGAAGCGGAAGTCGGCGCCGTCGGCGAGCGCGGCGTCCACCAGCGCGTCGAGCCGGGCCGCGTGCTCCGTCACGAAGGACGCCGTGCGGTCGGCGATCAGGCCCTCGCGGTGGCCGACCGCGATGGAGTCGGTGAAGGAGCGCACGTCCTGCGTCGCCGCCTCCTCGCGGATGCCGATCGACAGGAGCCTGGCCGCCAGCTTCGAGTACGCCGGGTCCTCGGAGATGAGCCCCGCGGCCGCCTCGGTCGCCAGTTCCCGCAGCTCCGCGGTGATCTCGGCGGCGGCCTTCGCGGACCGGCCCCGCAGCGCGGCGGCGGCGACCCGGCCGGGGTCGGCGTCGGGAAGGTCGGCGGTGAGGTCGGTCAGGGTGCGCAGCAGCGCGGCCCCTGGTCCGTCGGTTCCCTCGGCACCCTGGGTGGTCGGCATCGGCGTCGGCGTCGACGGCACTGACGCGGGTTCGGCAGGCGCGATGGTCACGTGGGGCACTCCCTCGCTCGGCTCTGGGCCAGGGGAGGGAAGGGCACACGGGCGCACCCGGGCAGGGCGGCGTACCGCGTCCACCGGCCCACTCCACGAGGCCCGGACGGTCGGCACCCGGGCCGGACGGCACGGGTGCGCTGTCGACAGGTCCTCGGACTCCGCGTACGCCAAATACGTACACATGCACCGTTGCGGGACAGTTCCGGACTTGCACCGGATTCCCCTGCGGCGACAGCGAGCACGAGCATACATCTTGTGCCGGGTCTCTGAAGCGGGCCCACATCTTGTGTCGGCTCGCAGGGGCGGTGCTTGGAGGAGTGTTGCTTGGAGGGGCGGTGCCCGGAGGGGTGTGCCTAGAGCCTCAGCTCGTACGTCAGCAGCGGTACCGTCTCGATCGGCCTCCAGTCGCGCTCGGGTGTCCGTACGAAGCCGATGCGCTCGTACAGCCGGTGGGCGGCGTGCATCGACGTCTGCGTGGACAGGACGAGCCCGGTGCGGCCCGCGTCCTTGGCGCGCCGCACACACTCGCGTACGAGCGTCTCGCCGGCGCCCCGGCCGCGCGCCTCGGGAGAGACGGCCAGCATCCGTATCTCGGCCTGGTTCTCGCGCGCGATGTCCGCCATCGGCCCGCCGGACGGGACGTAGGTGACGCAGCCGAGTATCCTCCCGTCCGCGGCGGCCACCAGGATGTCGGCGTCGGCCGCGCGCGCCGCCACGTCGCGCAGCACCGCGAGATAGGGGTCCTCGGCCCCGAAGTCCAGGTGCCCGCCGTCGAGATAGGCCTGCGCGGTGAGGGCGCCGAGCGCCTCGTACTCCTCGGGGTGTGCGTGTCTGATCGTGATGTCCATGCCGCGCAGTGTGCAACACGGGTACGACAGAGGGCCGCCGGTTTTTCCGGCGGCCCACGTCGTGACGGGGAGAGGCTCAGTGCCCGGCGCCCGCCGTCGCCTTCGGCAGTTCCTGGACGACGCCGGGGTCGCCCGCGTCCGCGGTGTAGTCCTCGGGGGAGGTCTCGTCGATGCCGTCCGGCGCCTTCAGCGCCCTGAGGACGAAGGTGAGGACCACGGTCACGACGACGTTCAGGACGAACGCGGTGAGGCCGATGTAGCCGATCTCGCCGATGCCCGGGATCGTGTCGGAGGAGCCGCCGAAGTGCTTCTGCGTCGGCGAGGCGACGCCGTACGCGGCCAGCGTGCCGTAGACCATGCCGACCGCCCAGCCCGCGAGCAGCGCCCAGCGGTGGAACCAGCGTGTGAACAGGCCGCCGACCAGCGCGGGCATCGTCTGGAGGATCCAGATGCCGCCGAGCAGCTGGAAGTTGATCGCGACGGTCTTGTCCATGGTGAGGACGAAGGCGAGCGCGCCGACCTTCACCATGAGCGAGACCATCTTGGAGACCTTGGTCTCCTGCGCGGGCGTCGCGTCGGGCTTGATGAAGTCCTTGTAGATGTTCCGGGTGAAGAGGTTCGCGGCCGCGATCGACATGATGGCCGCCGGGACCAGCGCGCCGATGCCGATGGCCGCGAAGGCCACGCCCGTGAACCAGTCCGGGAACATGGTCTCGAAGAGCTGCGGGATCGCCAACTGGCCGTTGTCCACCTTGATCCCGGCCGCGATCGCCATGAAGCCGAGCAGCGCGAGCAGGCCGAGCATCAGCGAGTACAGCGGCAGGATGGTGGTGTTGCGGCGGATCACGTCGCGGCTCTTGGAGGAGAGGGTCGCCGTGATCGAGTGCGGGTACATGAAGAGCGCGAGGGCCGAGCCGAGCGCGAGCGTCGCGTACGTCCACTGCCCGGCCTCGGCGGGCGCGAGGGCGCCGCGCGGCTTGTCGGTCGCCGGGTTGGTCTGCGCGAAGGCGTCACCGGCCTTGGCGAAGATCTCGTCGAAGCCGCCGAGCTTGATCGGTATGTAGATGATCGCGACGATGATGACGAGATAGATCAGGCCGTCCTTCACGAACGCGATCAGCGCGGGCGCGCGCAGCCCCGACGAGTAGGTGTACGCGGCGAGCACCGCGAAGGCGATCAGGAGCGGCAGGTCCTTGATGAACCAGTGGGTGTCCGGGCCGCCGCCGACGCCCATGACGTCGAGGACCGCCTGGATGCCGACCAGTTGGAGCGCGATGTAGGGCATCGTGGCGAGGATGCCGGTGACCGCGACGGCCAGCGAGAGCCCCTTCGAGCCGAAGCGCCCGCGCACGAAGTCGGAGGTCGTCACATAGCCGTGCTTGTGCGAGACCGACCACAGGCGCGGCAGGAAGGTGAAGATCAGCGGATAGACGAGGATCGTGTACGGCACCGCGAAGAACCCGGCCGCGCCCGCCGCGTAGATCGCCGCCGGGACGGCCACGAAGGTGTACGCGGTGTAGAGGTCGCCGCCGAGCAGGAACCACGTGACCCAGGTGCCGAACGACCGGCCGCCCAGGCCCCATTCGTCCAGGCTCTGGTCGTTCTCGGCCTTGCGCCAGCGGGCGGCGAGGAAGCCCATGACGGTGACCGCGACGAAAAAGAGGATGAAGACGGCGAGCGCGACGCCGTTGACTCCGCCGTTCATGACCGCGCACCTTCCTTGCGGGCGCGCTGGTCACGCTGCCACAGCTTGTACGCGATCATCGTGAGCACCGTGGAGACGAGCACCCAGAGCATCTGGTACCAGTAGAAGAACGGGATGCCTATGAAGGTCGGTTCGATCTTCGCGTACGAACTGACCCAGAGCATTGCCACGAAGGGTGCGACAAGGCAGGCTGCGATGATCACGCGGACCGGTGTGACCACCGGTCTGTTCACTTCAGGCGCATCTGACATGTCGCGGCTCCGTTCCCTCACTTATCTCATGCTTAACGTGCGGGAAATCTAAGCCACGGTCTCGCTGTATGGAACCCCTGTCCGAATAACGGACCGGCCAATGTGCCTGCTCAGCAGCAGCGGAACCCCTGCCGGGGGTCCGACTCCTGGCGGTCCGTCCGCATACGCTCGAACGTGCGGCGGCTGGGCACCGGCGCGGCCGGATGGTCCTTGCGTACGTGCGCCACATACCGCTCGTACGCCGACTCGTCGGTCAGTTCGCGGACGTACCAGCGCATCCAGCGCAGCCCGCGCAGCACCATGGTCATACCGTCAACTTCGATTCCACGTAAGGCGCTTCGTGCAGTTCGGTGGCGGCGGGGTTGCGCACGTGTCTCACGCACACGCGTGCCGCGTCGAGGATCACGATGACGATGAGCAGGGCGAGGGCGGCCGAGAGGACGCCGTCCACCGTGGAGTTGGTGACGACGGTGTGCATGTCGTCCATGGTCTTGGCGGGCGGCAGGACCTTGCCGTCGTCGATGGCGTCCTGGTAGATCGAGCGCTGCGTGAAGAAGCCCACCCGGGGATCGCCGGAGAACACCTTCTGCCAGCTCGCCGTCAGCGTCACCGTGGCGTCCCAGGCGAGCGGAATGCCCGTCACCCAGGCCCACTTGAGGCGTCCTGACTTCACGAGCAGCGTCGTGCAGACGGTGAGGGCGACGGCGGCGAGGAGCTGGTTGGCGATGCCGAAGATCGGGAAGAGCTGGTTGATGCCGCCGAGCGGCTCGTGCACGCCCACCCAGAGGAAGTAGCCCCAGAGGCCGGTGACGGCCGCGCTGGTCAGCACGAGGCCCGGCTTCCAGCTGACGTTCTTGAAGGGCTTGTAGACGTTCCCGAGCATGTCCTGGAGCATGAAGCGGCCCACGCGCGTGCCCGCGTCGAGCGCGGTCAGGATGAACAGCGCCTCGAACATGATCGCGAAGTGGTACCAGAAGGCCCGCATCGAGCCGCCCGTGACCTTCGAGAAGATCTCGGAGACGCCGACCGCGAGCGTGGGGGCGCCGCCCGTGCGCGAGAGCAGCGAGGACTCCTCCACGTTCTTGGCGGCCTGCGCCAGGTCGGCGGGGGAGATGGAGTACCCGAAGCCCGCGACGGCCTTCGACGCCTCCTGCACGGTGTCGCCGACGACGCCCGCCGGCGCGTTCATCGCGAAGTACAGTCCGGGGTCGATGATCGACGCCGCGACGAGCGCCATGACGGCGACGGCCGACTCCATCAGCATGGAGCCGTACCCGATCATCCGGACCTGCGTCTCCTTCCGGATCATCTTCGGCGTGGTGCCCGAGGAAATCAGCGCGTGGAAGCCGGACAGGGCACCGCACGCGATGGTGATGAAGACGAAGGGGAAGAGCGAGCCCGCGAAGACCGGCCCGTCGCCGCGCGAGGCGAAGTCGGTCACCGGGTCCATTCTCAGCGTCGGCAGGGCGATGACGACACCGAGCGCGAGCAGCAGGATGGTCCCGATCTTCATGAACGTCGACAGGTAGTCGCGCGGCGCGAGCAGCATCCACACCGGCAGGATCGAGGCGATGAAGCCGTACGCGACCAGCCAGACGACCAGCGTCGATGGCGCGAGCGTGAAGGTGTCCGCGAGCGAGGACTCGGCGACCCAGCGCCCGGCGACGAGCGCGACAAGGAGCAGCGCGACACCGATGAGGGAGACCTCGCTGACCCGCCCCGGGCGCAGGACCCGCAGATAGAAGCCCATCAGCAGGGCGATCGGGATGGTCATCGCGATGGAGAAGGTGCCCCACGGCGACTCGGCGAGCGCGTTGACGATGACCAGCGCGAGCACCCCGAGCAGGATGATCATGATGGCGAACGCGGCGAGCAGCGCGGCGGCCCCGCCGAACGGCCCGATCTCGTCCCGTGCCATCTGCCCGAGCGACTTGCCGTCCCGCCGCGTCGAGAAGAAGAGCACGACCATGTCCTGTACGGCACCCGCGAAGATCACGCCGACGATGATCCAGATCGTGCCGGGCAGATATCCCATCTGCGCGGCGAGGACCGGCCCCACCAGCGGTCCCGCGCCGGCGATGGCGGCGAAGTGGTGGCCGAGCAGGACGCGGCGGTCGGTCGGGTGGAAGTCGATGCCGTTGTCGAGCCGCTCGGCGGGCGTCGCCCGGGTCGCGTCGACCTTCAGGACCTTGTACGCGATGAACTTGGAGTAGAAGCGGTACGCGACGGCGTACGAGCCGAGGGCCGCCGCCACCATCCAGGCGGCCGACACCTCCTCGTCGCGGGCGAGCGCCAGTACGGTCCAGCCCGTGGCGCCGACCAGCGCGACGAGGGTCCAGACGGCGATGGATCGGGGATCTGCTCTGCGCACCGGGTCGTCCTCCCGTTCATCATGCGATGACGGGAGGAACGTAGAGCAGCGAGGTGATCCGCGCCAGACCGCGTGGTCGGTGTGTCCGTGCCGTGCTCAGTCGGTGGGTCTCTTCAGGCGGGCCACGAACTTGTAGCGGTCGCCCCGGTAGACCGAGCGCACCCACTCCACCGGCCGGCCCGTGCCGTCCAGCGAGTGCCGGGACAGCAGCAGCATCGGCAGGCCGACGTCGGTGCCGAGCAGGCCCGCCTCGCGCGGGGTGGCCAGCGAGGTCTCGATGGTCTCCTCGGCCTCGGCGAGATGCACGTCGTACACCTCGGCGAGCGCGGTGTAGAGCGAGGTGTACTTGACCAGGGAGCGGCGCAGCGCGGGGAAGCGCTTGGCCGACAGGTGCGTGGTCTCGATGGCCATCGCCTCGCCGTTGGCAAGGCGCAGGCGCTCGATGCGCAGGACCCGGCTGCCCGCGCCGATGTCGAGCAGCCCGGCGAGGGTGTCGTCGGCGGTGATGTAGCCGATGTCCAGGAGCTGCGAGGTGGGTTCGAGGCCCTGGGCCCGCATGTCCTCGGTGTAGGAGGTGAGTTGGAGGGCCTGCGACACCTTCGGCTTGGCGACGAAGGTGCCCTTGCCCTGGATCCGCTCCAGGCGCCCCTCGACGACCAGCTCCTGGAGGGCCTGGCGGACCGTCGTGCGCGAGGTGTCGAACTCGGCGGCGAGCGTGCGCTCCGGGGGGACGGGGGTGCCGGGCGGCAGCGTCTCCGTCATGTCGAGCAAGTGCCGCTTCAGGCGGTAGTACTTGGGCACGCGCGCGGTGCGGCCGACGCTCGGGCCCTCCGAAGGCGCGCCCGCATCGGTCCCGGTCCTGCCCGCTTCGGTGCCCATGGTCAGCCTTCCCGGCTCCTGTGCTGCTGCCGTCACCGGCTCCTCCGTCTGTCGCGGCTCACATCGTGGCACGGTACGGGGCATGGGGGCGCCCCCTGGTCGAGCGAAGTCGAGAGCTTGGGGGAGGACCTTGTCCGCTCAGGTGTCGGTCCGATAACGGACGCGACAGCCCTTCTTATACACCCTTGACACCCCTATAGGTCTAGGCCAAGCTCCCGGTACTGGTCTACACCATTAAAGACCAGGTTCCAGTCCCACGGGCAGATCTCGGTCCATTCGGTCGCTGCGGGTGGGGGGTTGACTGGCATCCCTTGAGGAGGGTGACGTGAAGCGCAAGCTCATAGCGGCCATTGGTGTCGCGGGCATGTTGGTCTCGGTCGCGGCCTGCGGCAGTGACGACGGGGACAAGAAGTCCGGCGGAGCCGACGGCTTCAAGGGCGAGACGCTGACGCTCTGGGCGATGGACGGCTCGACGCCGGACACGTGGCAGAAGGACGTCACGGCGGCCTTCGAGAAGAAGACCGGCGCGAAGCTGAAGTTCGAAGTCCAGCAGTGGAACGGCATCCAGCAGAAGCTGACCACGGCCCTCTCCGAGGAGAACCCGCCGGACGTCTTCGAGATCGGCAACACCCAGACCGCCGCGTACGCCAAGACGGGCGGCCTCGCCGAACTCGGCGACCTCAAGGAGACGCTCGGCGCCGACTGGACCGAGTCGATGAACAAGGCCTCGGTGATCGACGGCAAGCAGTACGCCGCCCCGTGGTTCGTCCTGAACCGCGTCGTGGTCTACAACAAGAAGATCTGGGCCGAAGCCGGCATCAAGGACACCCCGAAGACGCGCGCCGAGTTCCTCAAGGACCTCAAGCAGATCGGCGAGAAGACCGACGCCGAGCCGCTCTACATGCCGGGCCAGTTCTGGTACCACTTCGTCGGCCTGACCATCGGTGAGGGCGCCGAGCTGGTCAAGAAGGACGGCGACAAGTACGTCTCCAACCTCGGTGACCCCAAGGTCACCAAGGCCATGAAGACGTACCAGGAGTTCCAGAAGCTCTCCAAGGCCCCCAAGAACAAGGACGAGGCCACCCCGCAGCAGGGCGAGGTCTTCGGCAAGGGCAAGACCGCCACGTTCATCGGCATGCCGTGGGAGGCGGACCTCGCGATCAAGACGGACAAGAAGATCGCGAAGGACATCGGCTACTTCACGATCCCGGGCGCCACGGCGGACAAGCCCGAGGGTGTCTTCCTCGGCGGCTCCAACCTCGCCATCGCCGCGACCAGCAAGAAGCAGGAGCTCGCCAAGGAGTTCCTGAAGATCGCGCTGTCCGACAAGTTCGAGGGTCAGTTCGCCAAGGAAGGCGGCGTCATCCCGAACAAGGAGTCTCTCGAGTCCGCCCTCGCGGGCAACCCGGCCGCCAAGGCCATGACCCCGGCCACCCCCGGCGGCGGCATCACCCCGCTGATCCCGGAGTGGGGCGCGGTCGAGAACCCGCCGAACCCGATCAAGAACTACATGACCGCGGTGCTCAACGGTAAGTCGCCCGCCGACGCCGCGAAGCAGGTCGAGGGCGAAATGAACAAGCGCCTGTCGCAGAAGCAGTAAGGACGCCCCTCTCGCCGGGGGCGGCGGGTGACACGCCCTCGCCGCCCCCGGCTCACCTCTGCGTACCGCGATGCCCACGAAAGAGATGGCGAGCATGACCGTGCAGAAGACCGAAGGGCCGCCCTCCGGCCCGACGGAGGTGCAGACACCGGACGGCGGACCACGACCACGTGGCCCGCGCAAGGGCCCAAAACGTCTCGCCGGCCTGGCGCCCTATCTGCTCCTCGCCCCCGCGATCGTCGCCACCCTGCTGCTGCTCGGCTGGCCGCTGGTCAGCAACGGGATGCTGTCGTTCCAGAACCTCAACATGAGGCAGTTCATTCTGCACCTCACGGAGTGGAACGGATTCGACAACTACAAGGAGGTCCTCACCGGCGAGGACTTCTGGCGGGTCACCGGACGCTCGGTCGTCTTCACCGCCGCCAACGTCGTACTGATCATGATCCTCGGCCTGCTGGTCGGCCTGCTGCTCGCGCGGCTCGGCCGGAAGATGCGCACGCTGCTCATGGTCGGTCTCGTCCTGGCCTGGGCGATGCCCGTGGTCGCCTCGACCACCGTCTACCAGTGGCTGTTCGCGCAGCGCTTCGGCGTCGTCAACTGGGTGCTCGCCAAACTCGGCTTCGAGTCGATGGCCGACCACGACTGGCTCAGCACCCAGTACTCCACCTTCTTCGTGGTCCTGCTCCTGATCGTCTGGCAGTCGATCCCCTTCGTGGCGATCAACCTCTACGCCGCCACGACGACCATCCCCAAGGAGCTGTACGAGGCCGCCTCCCTGGACGGCGCCGGCGCCTGGAAGCAGTTCACCTCGGTCACCATGCCGTATCTGCGTCCCTTCCTCTACGCCACGACGTTCCTGGAGATCATCTGGGTCTTCAAGGCGTTCGTGCAGGTCTTCACCCTCAACGAGGGCGGCCCGGACCGGCTCACCGAGATCCTGCCCGTCTACGCCTACATCGAGGGCATGGGCAACCAGCACTTCGGCATGGGCGCGGCGATCGCGCTGCTCACCATCGTCATCCTGCTGGCCATCACCTCGTACTACCTGCGGATCGTGCTCAAGCAAGGGGAGGACGAGCTGTGAAGCGCTCGCCGCTGGGCCGGATCTGGCCCAACCTGACCGCCGTCGTTCTCTTCCTCATCTTCGTCTTCCCCGTCTACTGGATGTTCGCCACGGCCTTCAAGCCGACCGGCGACATCATCAGCGAGGACCCGGTCTGGTTCCCGACCGACGCCACGCTGGAGCACTTCAGGACGGCCATGGACGTCGACCACTTCTGGACCATGGTCGGCAACTCGATCACCGTCACGGTCTGCGCGGTCGTCTTCTCCCTCATCATCGGCGTGACCGCGGCGTTCGCCCTCGCCCGGATGCGCTTCAAGGGGCGGCGCGGCTTCATCATCGGCTTCATGCTCGCCCAGATGGCGCCCTGGGAAGTCATGGTCATCGCGATCTACATCATCGTGCGCGACGCCGACATGCTGAACAGCCTGATCCCGCTCACCCTCTTCTACATGGTGATGATCCTGCCCTTCACCCTCCTCACGCTGCGCGGCTTCGTCGCCGCCGTGCCGAAGGAGCTGGAGGAGTCCGCCATGGTCGACGGCTGTACGCGCATGCAGGCCTTCCGCCGGGTGATCCTGCCGCTGCTCGCGCCGGGCCTCATGTCGACCTCGCTCTTCGGCTTCATCACGGCCTGGAACGAGTTCCCGCTGGCCCTCGTGCTCAACAAGGAAGCGGACGCCAAGACCCTGCCGATATGGCTCTCCAGCTTCCAGACCGCCTTCGGCGACGACTGGGGCGCCACGATGGCCGCGGCCTCGCTCTTCGCCCTCCCGATCCTGATCCTCTTCGTCTTCCTGCAGCGCAGGGCCGTCAGCGGCCTGGCCGACGGCGCAGTGAAGGGATAACGCCTGATGACGACACTCACGACGCCCGCCGGTGACGCGACATCCGCCGGTGACACGCTCACCCGTAACGCTCTGGCCGTGCTCCAGCCCGGCTTCGACGGCACCACCGCGCCGGACTGGCTGCGCCGCAGGATCGGCGAGGGCCTCGCCTCCGTCGGCCTCTTCGGCCGCAACGTCAGGACCGCCGAGCAGGTCGCCGCCCTCACCGCCCAGCTGCGGGCCGAGCGCGAGGACCTCCTGGTCGCCATCGACGAGGAGAGCGGCGACGTCACCCGCCTGGAGGTGCGCACCGGCTCCTCCTACCCGGGCAACCACGCGCTGGGCGCCGTCGACGACACGGCGCTGACCCGCGACGTGGCCGCCGACCTCGGCCGCCGCCTCGCCGCCTGCGGCATCAACTTCAACTGGGCACCGTCCGCCGACGTCAACGCCAACCCCGACAACCCCGTCATCGGCGTACGTTCCTTCGGCGCGGACCCGCTGCTGGTGGCCCGGCACACCGCCGCGTACGTCGAGGGCCTGCAGTCCTCCGGCGTCGCCGCCTCCACCAAGCACTTCCCGGGGCACGGGGACACCGCGGTCGACTCGCACCACTCCGTGCCGGTCATCGACGTCGACCGGGACGTGCTGAACTCCCGCGACCTCGCGCCGTTCCGCGCCGCGATCGCCGCCGGCACCCGGGCCGTGATGAGCGCCCACATCCTGGCCCCCGCCCTGGACCCCGAGTACCCGGGGACGGTCTCCCGCCGCATCCTCACCGACCTCCTCCGCGGGGAATTCGGCTACGACGGCCTGATCGTCACCGACGGCATGGACATGCAGGCCATCGCCGGCCGGTACGGCTTCGAGCGCGGTTGCGTCCTCGCCATCGCGGCGGGCGCCGACGCGATCTGCGTGGGCGGCGGCCCCTCGGACGAGGGCACCGTCCTGCGCCTCCGGGACGCCTTCGTCGCGGCGGTGCGCTCGGGCGAACTGCCCGAGGAGCGTCTTGCCGATGCGGCCGACCGCGTACGGGCGCTGGCGGGCTGGACTTCGGTGTCGGGCGCGGCCGATCGTTCGGGGGGCGCGCCCGACACCGGAATCGGCCTGGTCGCGGCCCGCCGCGCGCTGACGGTCACGCGCGGTGAGACCTACGCGGCCCCGGTCATCGAGGCCCCCTACGTCGCCACCTTCACCCCGCTCCCGAACATCGCGGTCGGCGACGAGACCCCGTGGGGCGTCACCGCCGAGCTCGAACGCCGACTTCCCGGCACGGCGTCGGGCAGCTTCTCCGGCGACACGGCGGGCGCCGAGGCCCTCGCGGCGGCGGGGGAGCGCCGCATCGTCGCGGTGGTCCGCGACGCCCACCGCCACGTGTGGATGTCCTCGGCCGTACGCACCCTCCTGGCCTCCCGCCCGGACACCGTGGTGGTGGAGATGGGCGTCCCCCAGTCACCCCCGACCGGCGCCCTCCACATCGCGACGCGCGGCGCGGCAAGGGTCTGCGGCGAAGCGGCGGCGGAGGTCATCACCGGCGCGTGATCCTTTGGACGACGACGAAGGGGCGCCCCCAACCGGGGACGCCCCTTCGTCGTTCTTCATGACTTCTACAGTCCCTGCCAGTCGGGCTTGTTGGCGTAGGTGTGACGGAAGTAGTCGGCGAGCTTCAGCTTGGACGCGGCGGCCTCGTCGACGACGACCGTGGCGTGCGGGTGCAGCTGCAGCGCGGAGGCGGGAACCACCGAGGCGACCGGCCCCTCCACCGTCGCGGCCACCGCGTCCGCCTTGCCCTCACCGGTGGCGAGCAGCACGAGGTGCCGCGCCTCCAGGATCGTCCCGATCCCCTGGGTGATGACGTGGTGCGGGACCTGCTCGATGTCCCCGTCGAAGAAGCGCGCGTTGTCCACCCGCGTCTGCTCGGTGAGCGTCTTGATGCGCGTACGCGAAGCGAGCGACGAGCAGGGCTCGTTGAACCCGATGTGCCCGTCGGTCCCGATCCCGAGCAGCTGGAGATCGACCCCACCCGCCTCGGCGAGCGCCTTGTCGTACGCCACGCAAGCAGCCTGCACGTCCTCGGCGCTGCCGTCCGGGCCCATGAACGACTCCTCGCTCAGCCCGAGCGGCTCCACGACCTCGCGCAGCACGACGGAACGGTACGACTCCGGGTGCCCGACCGGCAGCCCGACGTACTCGTCGAGCTGGCAGATCCGCGCCCGCGAGGCATCCACGGCACCGGCGGCCACCTTGGCGGCCAGCGCCTCGTAGATGGGTAGCGGGGTGGAGCCGGTGGCGACACCGAGCAGGGCGTCAGGCTTACGGCGCACCAGGGCGGCCATGGCCTCCGCGATGAGCTCGCCGCCTGCCGTGGCGTCCGGGACGATGACAACTTCCACGCTGGGCCTGCCGATCTGGAGAGGGAACTCAAGAAGACTGTGGTATAGACCAATCTAGCAGAGCCCCGCCCCCACACCACCCCTGCTCCACCCTCCATGCTCCCGCCTTCCCGCCCACCTCGCCCACCGCGCTAGCTCCGCCCGCGCCGCCGAGCGGCACCGGCCGAGCCGCCGAGCCCCAGGCAGCCGGCCCAGGCCCCCGGCCAGCAGCCGGCCCAGGCCCCCGGCCCGCCCATGCGCCCCAGCCCAAGAGCAGCGAAAGCAGGGGCATGAGCGCCAAGACTCCGCAGGACGTGCGCGATCCGCAGAGTGAGCGGCCGGGGCGGATCATGGCCCGGGAGATGGCCGAGCAGCCCGGAGTGCTGCGCCGCATCCTCGGTACCGGCGTCCCGACGATCCGTGAGATCGCTCAGCGGGTCGCCGAGCGCAAGCCCCGCTTCGTGTTGCTCACCGCACGCGGCAGCTCCGACCACGCCGCGCGCTACGCGAAGTACCTCCTTGAAGTCCGCCTCGGCATGCCCTGTGGGCTGACCTCGATGTCCACCGTCACGGCGTACGGCGCCAAGCCCGACCTGCGGGACGTCCTCGTCGTCACCGTGAGTCAGTCCGGCGGCTCGCCCGACCTGGTGGCCTCCACCCGGACCGCCCGTGAGGCCGGCGCGATCACCCTCGCGGTCACCAACAACCCCGACTCACCCCTGGCCGCCGTCTCCGAGCACCACATCGACATCCTCGCGGCACCGGAGCGGGCGCTGCCCGCCACGAAGACGTACACCGCCTCGCTGCTCGCCCGTGAGGGCGAGGTCAAGGCCCTCGCCGCCCGTTACCGCTTCGCCGAGCGCATGGTGATCACCTCCCGTGGCTACGGCTACCCGACCGCGAAGAAGGCAGCCCTGAAACTGATGGAGACCAGCTACATCCCGGCGCTCGCCTACTCCGGCGCCGATCTGCTGCACGGCCCGCTCGCGATGGTCGACAACATCTCGCCGGTCATCGCCGTCGTGACGGACGGCCGGGGCGGCGAGGCGCTGCAACCCGTCCTCGACCCGGCTCCGCGGCCGGGGCGCCGACCTGGTGGTCATCGGCCCGAAGGTCCAGGTCGAACAGGCCTCGGCCGGCTTCGTACTGCCCACCGAAGGGGTCGCCGAAGAGGCCCAGCCGATCCTGGAGATCATTCCCCTCCAGCTCCTCGCCTACGAGGTCACGATCGCCCGCGGCCAGGACCCGGACGCGCCCAGAGCTCTCGCCAAGGTGACCGAGACCCGCTGAGGCGGGCCGGCCGCCCCATCAGGCAGAGGCAACCGTCAGAGGCCCAGCGCCGAGCCTCCCGTCGCGTCGATGTACTGGCCCGTGATCCACCGTGCGTCGTCCGACGCGACGAAGGAGACGATGTCCGCCACGTCGGCGGGCTGTCCTATGCGATTGAAGGTGGAGTACCCGGCCATCTCCGCCCGCTGCTCCTCGGGCGCGCCGTCCATCATTTCCGTCTCGATGATTCCCGGCGCCACCGCGTTGACCGTGATCCCGCGCGGGCCGAGCTCCTGCGCCAGCGTGTGGGTCAGCACGTTCACCGCGCCCTTCGTCATGGAGTAGGCGATGGTGATCGGGAAGGCGATCCGGGTGACGCCCGAGGAGATGTTGATGATCCGGCCGCCGTCGCGCAGCCGGCCGAGCCCCTTCTGCACGATGAAGAACGGCGCCTTGGCATTGACGGCGAACACTCGGTCGTAATCCGCTTCCCGCACTTCTCCCACCCGGCTGTACAGCCCGATGCCCGCGTTGTTCACCAGCACGTCCAGTCCGTCCGCGTGTCGGTCGAACTCCGCCCAGAGCGCCTCGGCGTCACCGGGCACGCCCAGCTCCGCACCGATCGCGAAGGCGGATCCGCCCGCCGCCTCGATCGCGGTCACCGTCTCCTTCGCGGCCGTCTCATTGCTGCCGTAGTGCACGGCGACCCGCGCCCCGTCCCGCCCGAGCCGCTCGGCGATTCCTCGTCCGATGCCTCGGCTCCCGCCCGTGACCAGTGCCGTCTTCCCCGCAAGCCTGCCCGGACCGTTCTCGGATGCACCCATGCCGGCCGTCCCCTCTTTCTCTAGTGATCGCTACAGAAAAAACCGTACCCGACCCCGGATCGATTTTCTAGTGCCCGCTATACAATTCACCCCATGGCGACGAAACAGCGTGGACGCCCCCGCTCCTTCGACCGCGAGACAGCGTTGGAGCAGGCGATCCGCACCTTCTGGGAGCACGGGTATGAGGGGACTTCCGTCTCTGACCTGACACGCGTCATGGGGATCGGGGCGCCCAGCCTCTATGCCGCGTTCGGCGACAAGCGGACGCTCTTCGACGAGGTCGTCGTGCGGTACGGGGTCACGCACGGCGCCTTCAGCGGGCGCGCCTTCGACGAGGAGCCCACCGCGCGCGGCGCCGTTGCGCGGCTGCTCCGCGAAGCCGCGGCCGAGTTCACCGATCCGGCCCACCCTCCGGGCTGCCTGGTCATCAGCGCGGCCACCAACTGCACGACGCCGGAGGTGGAGGAAGGGCTGCGGGAGCGGCGCAACGCCAACATCGCGGGCATCGAGTCCCGCATCCGCGCGGCCGTCGCGACGGGGGAGCTGCCCGCGAGCACCGACCCCGCGGCCCTCGCCCGCTACACCGCGGCGGTCTTCCAGGGCATGTCCCAGCAGGCCAGGGACGGAGCCACCAGGGAGGACCTGGAAGCGGTCGCCGATCTCGCCATGCTGGCGTGGCCACAGAGCGCCGGGAGGCAGAATGGAGCCTGACGGCCGGAGGGCGAGGACATGGCGACCCGGCCGTAACAAAGATCTGCCGACGCATAGACATGAGAGAATGGTCTAGTCCACAATGCGTGGGTAAAGCCTCCGCTCTTCCCGCACAGGAGAGCGGACCGAGGACCTGGCGCTCTCTGCCCTGACCGCGCCGGATCCTCCCGATCGGCCGGTCGGTACCGCACATTCCGACCGCCGATGCACCTGAAGGGCTGCGGTGCCGTGGGTGGGTTGAGGGTCCCGCCCTGGCGCCGCGGCTCGTCGGGATTCGCCTCCGGGCCCCCTCGATACGCGCCGGAGCGTCGTCCCGCCGGAGATCTTCGCGAGCGGAGCCGCCGGACGCGGCAGGTACGCTCGCACACGTGCCCTCCATGAACGACCTCGTACGCCAGCACACCGCCCTCGGCGACTCCGACCTCGAGTGGCTGCATCTGCTGGTCTCGGAGTGGCAGCTGCTCTCCGACCTCTCCTTCGCCGACCTCGTGCTGTGGGTCCCCACGCGCGACGGGACCCGTTACGTCTCCGTGGCGCAGATGCGGCCCAACACCGGCCCCACCTCCTACCAGGACGACATGGTCGGCCACCTCGTCCCGCGCGGGCGCCGCCCTCTCCTGGACGCCGCCCTGGACGAGGGCCGCATCGTGCGCGAGGGCGATCCGGAGTGGCGCGAGGAGGTTCCGGTGCGCGTCGAGTCCATCCCCGTACGCAGGGAAGGGCGCGTCCTGGGAGTGATCGCCCGCAACACCAACCTGCTGACGGTGCGCACACCTTCGCGGCTGGAGCTGACGTATCTCCAGTCGGCGTCCGACCTCGCACAGATGATCGCCGCCGGGTCGTTCCCCTTCCCGGGGCAGCAGGTCGACATGGACGCCTCCCCGCGCGTGGGCGACGGTCTGCTGAGGCTCGACGCCGACGGCATCGTCCAGTACGCGTCGCCGAACGCGCTCTCCGCGTACCACCGTCTCGGCCTCGCCGCCGACCTGGTCGGCCACCATCTGGGCAGGGCCACGGCCGAACTCGCCCCGTCCCGCGGCCCCGTGGACGAGGCCCTGGCCAAGGTCGCCAGCGGCTGGGCCCCGCGCGAGTTCGAGATCGAGGGCGGCGACGGAGTGATCCAGCTGCGCGCGATCCCGCTCAAGCCGAAGGGGCCCCGCATCGGTTCTCTCGTACTCCTCCGTGATGTCACCGAACTCCGTCGCCGCGAGCGGGAGTTGATCACCAAGGACGCGACCATCCGGGAGATCCACCACCGGGTGAAGAACAACCTCCAGACGGTCGCCGCGCTGCTGCGCCTGCAGGCACGCCGCATCGACTCCGCCACGGGCCGGGAGGCACTGGAGGAGGCCGTGCGCCGCGTCGGCTCCATCGCCATCGTCCACGAGACGCTCTCCCAGAACCTCGACGAGCGCGTGGAGTTCGACGAGATCGCCGACCGGGTGCTCGCGATGGTCGCCGAGATCTCGCCCGGCAAGGTCACCGGCCGGCGCACCGGGCGCTTCGGCATCCTCGACGCGGAGGTGGCGACGCCCCTGTCGATGGTTCTCACGGAGATCCTGCAGAACGCACTGGAGCACGGCTTCCGCGAAGGGGACACCGGAACGGTCGAGGTCTCCGCGGTCCGCGGCGGTACGAGCAAGGACGCGCGGCTGCTGATCACCGTCCAGGACGACGGCATCGGCCTGCCCGAGGGCTTCGACCCGCACCGCTCCGGCAACCTCGGGCTGCAGATCGTGCGCACCCTGGTCGAGGGTGAGCTGGGCGGCACCTTCGACATGGTCCCCGCCCCCGAGCGCGGCACGCAGGTGCGCCTCGACGTCCCGGTCAGCGGCGACAAGTAGAAGCGCAGAGCACAGCAGTGAGCCCCGGACCGATGTGGTCCGGGGCTCACTGCTCACGTTGCGTTGCGCATCGGGGGTACTGCGCGGCTGCGGCTCGGGGGCGGGAGATGCGTACTCGCTGTACGCGCCGCCAAGCTGAGGCTCGTAGGGGGCGTGGGCGTCAGGCGCTGGCCTGGCGTGCACGGTTGCGAGCGGCGCGGCGCTTCATTGCGCGGCGCTCGTCCTCGCTGAGGCCACCCCAGACGCCGGAGTCCTGGCCGGACTCGAGCGCCCACTGCAGGCACTGCTCCATGACGGGGCAGCGGCGGCAGACGGCCTTGGCTTCCTCGATCTGCAGCAGCGCAGGACCGGTGTTGCCGATGGGGAAGAAGAGCTCGGGGTCTTCCTCGCGGCAAACGGCGTTGTGACGCCAGTCCATGGCTGCTACCTCTCCTTGGTATTACATGCAGGTTGCTTGTGAATGTGAACGCTTTCACGAATCCCCCCGCACGGGAAGGGCCGACGCCCAGTCGCCTGGTGTGGACCTGTGGTGGAGGAGGGGTTCTGGCTCTCTGTGGGGCCGATGTTGCGGGCCGTCCCGATCGCCATGTAGAGATTCGCAAACCTCGGCTGCGGATACAACCCCTTCAGGAAAGTTTTTTTTGATTCCTCAGTGTCGGCTGGGTCACAGCCGTACTTCCATGGGGTGGACCCTGGCCTAAACGTTCGAGTGAAAGGACTTTGGGCCCTTCCACTCACACAATCACACGCAGTGCACGGCGAACGCCTGTGAACGTCACGCTCGTCCGCAGTCCCAGGTGGTCACCGTCCATCTGCAGGGGGAGGGGGACCTTCGAATGCAAGGTGAAGTCCGTCAGGTCGTGGAGCGTGACCGCGTGCTTACCGTGCGGTCCGCGCTCCGGTGTCGACGTCAGGAGCTGTGTGCCGTACCGGGCCACCGCGGCCGTCGAGAGCTTCTTCAGACCGAGCACGTCCAGGCCCGTGTCGAAGGAGGCCCGCGGGGACGCGTACAGGGGGCGATTGCCCAGGTAGGAGTAGGGCGAGGTGTTGCAGACTATCGACATCACCAGGTCCGCCACCGGGTCCTCGCCGGGGCGCTCGACCGTGATCATTCCGCGCCGCCGGTGGGGCTCGTCCAGGAACTGGCGGAGCACCTGGCGCACGTAGAGGGCGTGCGTCGAGCGCCTGCCGAGCTCGCGCTGCTGTTCGACCCTGCCGACCACGCCGCCGTCGAAGCCGAGGCCGGCGCAGAACGTGAACCACCGCGAGGGGATCGCCTCGTCCTCCGAACCCGGAGTGCCGCCCGCGATGCCCAGACCCACGGTGCGCTCGCTGCCCTCGCGCAGGGCGTCGAGCAGGGCACCGGTGGCCTCCACGGCGTCGTTCGGCAACCCCAGGGCGCGCGCGAAGACATTGGTGGAGCCGCCGGGGACGACCGCGAGGCGGGGAAGGCGGTCCGGATCGGGGCCGTGGTGCAGCAGGCCGTTGACGACCTCGTTGACGGTGCCGTCACCGCCGAGGGCGACGACCAGCTCGATGTCCTTGCTCTCCGCGGCCTGCCGGCCCAGATCCCTGGCGTGCCCGCGGTACTCCGTGGTGACCGCCTCGAGCTTCATCTCGCTCGCCAGCGCGTGGACCAGGACGTCACGCGTACGCGCACTGGTGGTGGTTGCCGCCGGGTTGACCACGAGAAGTGCACGCATGCCCAGCAGACTACCTAGCGGCCCTTACCTGGCCTAGACCGAGGTGGCGAGGCGGCCCGGGCCGACGTGTCGACACGCGCGTACGCAGAGCTACCCTGCTGGAGTGAGCACTGAGCGGAAAACCACCCCCGAAGCCCTGGTGCCGGCCGCGTCGGGCCCGCGTCCCGCCCGGCTGACCGCCGCCGCTGCCCTGTCCGCGCTGGAGGGCCTCGCCCTGCTCGCCGGGGGTGCTTACATGCTCGTGATGGGCCTCGCGGGCTCGCCCGACAACCCCCGGCAGGCCGAGACCGGCGGCATCACCCTGATCGTCCTCGCGCTGCTGCCGCTGCTCGCCGCCCGCGGGCTGATGAAGCTGCGCCGGTGGAGCCGAGGGCCCGCGATCATCACGCAGGTCATGGCGCTGCCGGTGGCCTGGCAGCTGCTGCAGGCCGACAGCGTGGCGATCCCGGCCGGCATCGCTCTGGCGATCGTGGCGGTCGCGTCGCTGGTGCTCCTGGTCAATCCGGCGACGACCGAGGCCCTCGGCATCCGGGGCCCCGGCAACGTACAGGACCAGAAGTAGCGACTACTCCTCGACGAGGAGCTTCTCCCGCAGCTGTGCCAGCGTGCGGGCGAGCAGGCGCGAGACGTGCATCTGTGAGATGCCGACCTCCTGCGCGATCTGCGACTGGGTCATGTTCCCGAAGAAGCGCAGGAGCAGGATGCGCTTCTCGCGCGGAGGCAGGTCCTCCAGGAGCGGCTTGAGGGACTCGCGGTACTCGACGCCCTCCAGGGCCTCGTCCTCGGCGCCCAGGGTGTCCGCGACGGCCGGGGACTCGTCGTCCGTGTCGGGGACGTCCAGGGACAGCGTGGAGTAGGCGTTGGCCGACTCCAGGCCCTCGAGGACCTCCTCTTCGGAGATCGCCAGTTTCTCGGCGAGCTCGTGCACCGTGGGGGAGCGGCCGTGCAGCTGGGACAGCTCCGCCGTGGCCGTCGTCAGCGCGAGACGCAGCTCCTGGAGGCGCCGCGGGACGCGGACCGCCCACCCCTTGTCGCGGAAGTGGCGCTTGATCTCACCGACGACCGTCGGCGTCGCGTACGTGGAGAACTCCACTCCGCGCTCCGGGTCGAAGCGGTCCACCGACTTGATCAGGCCGATGGTGGCGACCTGGGTGAGGTCGTCCAGGGGCTCGCCGCGGTTGCGGAAGCGGCGGGCCAGGTGCTCGACGAGCGGCAGGTGCATGCGGACCAGCTGGTTGCGCAGCTCCGCGTACTCCGGACTGCCGTCCGGCAGGCCGCGCAGCTCGATGAACATCGCGCGTGCGCCGCTGCGGTCCCGTGGATCGTGCCGGCTGTGCTCGTGCTCGCTCATGTTTCCCGCCCGTCGCCCGCCGCCCCGGCCGGAGAGCTGCTTGAGCTCGTCCTTGGCGGTCGGCTCTGCCTGCTCCGACACATCGGCCACCGTCGGCGGATCCGGATGTCCCGGGTCCTCCGGGTGAGGTTTGGCCTGCTGTTCGGGGATCCCGGTGGCCATACGGCGCACCCCCTCCCTGCCGTCGGCGGGCAGACTCTGTGTGCCGCGCTCTTCGTCCCGCACCGGCCCGTCCCCGTTCCTCACGCCGGCCCGGGTCCCGCGCCGCGCTTTTTGTAGAGGCTGATCGAGACGGTGTTGTCCTCGGCGACGGCGGAGTCCACCTGGCCCGCGAGGGCCGACAGCACAGTCCAGGCGAAGGTGTCCCGCTCCGGGGCCCGGCCGTCGGTCGTGGGCGCCGAGACCGTCACCTCCAACGAGTCGTCGACGAGCCGGAAGACGCAGCTGAGCACGGAGCCCGGCACGGCCTGCTGGAGCAGGATCGCGCAGGCCTCGTCGACCGCGATGCGGAGGTCCTCGATCTCGTCGAGAGTGAAGTCCAAACGCGCCGCGAGGCCGGCCGTCGCCGTCCGCAGCACCGACAGGTAGGCACCCGCAGCAGGAAGGCGGACCTCCACGAAGTCCTGATTCCCGGGCTCGCCTGCGATCTGGGACACCCTCACCTCCAAGGTGGTACAAGCACTTTCGGGGCTCCAGAACCGCCGTCCAGCGGCGGTCCGGACTGCGTCACACGGGTAACGCACCACGTAGTTCTGCGGTGACGCTACCGCGCTCCCCAGCTCTGTGTCCCGTGGACCCCGCCCCGTTGCTGTCACTCATAGTAAGCATATGAGTACGCACAGTGGCTAGGGGTCCGGCAGGCCCAATTGGAAAGAACAGGCGTCGGGTTGACGTACCCAGGCGTCAGACGATCGAACCGTCCACGAAGCACCAACGCCAGCTCTCTCCCGGCTCGAAGGTCCTCATCACTGCGTGTGAGGTCTCCTTGAAGTGCGCCGTCGCGTGCTGGAACGGCGAGGAGTCGCAGCAGCCCACATGACCGCACTCCAGACACAGCCGCAGCTGGACCGGGTGGCTGCCGGCCGCCAGGCACTCAAGGCACGTGTCGCTCAGCGGGACCACCTCGGGGTGCGGCAGCGCTGCGACGTGCGGGCACTCGTTCATGATTGCCAGGTTACGACGGGAACACGGAAGGCGGAGGGGTCTGCCGATGGATGTACTGCCCCTGGTGGCACTGATCGCGGCGAGCGCCGTGGTGGCGGGGGCGGCGCGCAGGACCTCCGTACCGGCGCCGCTGCTCCTCGTCGGCGTGGGGCTCATCGCCTCGTACGTCCCCGGAGTGCCGGACTACCACCTCGATCCGCACATCGTGCTGCCGCTCATCCTGCCTCCGCTGCTGCACACGGCCGCCCTGGAGAGCTCCTATCTGGACTTGCGGGCCAACATCAGACCCGTCGCGCTGCTCTCCGTCGGCTACGTCCTGTTCGCCACGCTCGCCGTCGGCTGGCTCACCTATCTGCTGATCCCCGACCTGCCGCTGACCGCCGCCCTGGTGCTCGGCGCCGTGATCGCACCCCCGGACGCGGTCGCGGCGACCGCCATCGCGCGCCGGGTGGGACTGCCCTCGCGGATCACGACCATCCTCCAGGGCGAGTCCCTGGTGAACGACGCGACCGCGATCACCGCCTACAAGGTGGCCCTCGCGGCGGCCGTCGGAGAGAGCGCCAGCTGGTCGGGCGGCGTCCGGGAGTTCCTGGTGGCCGCGGTCGGCGGCGTCGGCGTCGGGCTGCTCCTGATGGTGCCGATCCACTGGCTGCGCACCCACCTCAAGGAGGCGATGCTGCAGAACACCCTGTCGCTGCTCATCCCCTTCGTCGCGTACGCCGCCGCGGAGCAGGTGCACGCCTCCGGAGTGCTCGCCGTGGTCGTCGTCGCCCTCTACCTGGGGCACCGCTCCTGGCAGGTGGACTTCGAGACGCGGCTGCAGGAGGCCGCGGTGTGGAGGGTCGTCGCGTTCATCCTGGAGTCGGCGGTCTTCGCGCTCATCGGGCTGCAACTGCCCATCGTGCTCAAGGGGCTCGGTGAGTACAGCGTCGGGCAGGCGGTCTCGTACGCGATCGGCGTCTTCGTCTTCGTGGTCGTGGCGCGGTTCCTGTGGTCCTACCCGGCCACATACCTGCCGCGTGCCGTGTCGACGCGCATCAGGGAGCGCGAGGACGACATGGACTGGCGCAGACCGCTGATCGTCAGCTGGGCCGGGATGCGGGGCGTGGTCTCGCTGGCCATCGCCTTCTCGATCCCGCTCGTTATGGACGACGGGGGGCCCTTCCCCGCGCGCAACCTTGTCTTGTTTCTGACCTTCACCACGGTCATCGGCACGCTCGTCGTGCAGGGGCTCTCGCTGCCGTGGCTGATCCGTGTCCTGAAACTGCCGGGCCGCGACGCGCAGGCCCAGACCCTCGCCGAGGCGCAGGCGCAGAACGCCGCCTCGCAGGCCGCGGAGGCCCGGGTGGAGGAACTCATGCGGGACGAGCGCAACTGCCTTCCACAGCCCCTCCAGGACCGTCTGCGCACCGTCCTGGAGCGGCGCCGCAACTCCGTGTGGGAACGGCTCGGCCAGCCCAACCCCGTGACGGGGGAGTCGGCGGACGGCACCTACCGCCGACTGGCGCGCGAGGCCATCGCCGCGGAGCGCGAGGTGTTCGTGAAGATGCGGGACGAGCGGCGCATCGACGACGAGATGATGCGGACGCTGCTGCGCAAGCTGGACCTGGAGGAGGCGGCCGCCTACCGGGAGGTCGAGGAGTGAGCCGGGCTCCCTCCGGTGCCGGTGATCACCGCGGTGAGGCGGGTGCCGGGCCGGAAGGCGCCCTCTTCGGAGAGGGCGGTCAGGGCGTAGAGCAGTTTGGCGACGTAGAGGTGCTCTACGGAGAGGCCGGTCTCCTGTCCGTGGCGGCGCTCGAAGTCCTCGGCGAAGGCGAGGAGCTCGGGAGGCGTGCGGGCGTAGCCGCCGCAGTGGAAGCGGTCGTCCAGGTGCCAGTTGGCGGTCGGCTCGCCGAACGTCTCTCGTTGCAGGGCCCGTATGTCGGTGTCCAGGAAGCCACCCTTGAGGACCGGTATGCCAAGGGCCCGCCGGTCCGGGCCGAGTCCGGCGGCCAGGCCCGCGAGCGTGCCGCCGGTGCCGCAGGCGACGGCCGCCACGTCCGTGTGCTCGCGCAGCTCCTCGCCGAGGGCCGTGCAGCCCTGCACGGCGAGGGCGTTGCTGCCGCCCTCCGGAATCACGTACGCGGACCGCGCGCCCGCCTCTCGCAGGATCGCGGCCAGTGTCCCGGGCTCGCTCTTCGCGCGGTACGTCGATCTGTCGACGAAGTGCAGGCGCATGCCGTCCGCCGTGCACCGGGTCAGAGACGGATTGAGAGGGCGCCCGGCGAGTTCGTCGCCGCGCACGACGCCGACCGTGGCGAAGCCGAGGAGGCGTCCGGCGGCGGCCGTGGCGCGCAGATGGTTGGAGTAAGCGCCGCCGAAGGTGAGCAGCGTGTCGTGGCCCGCATCGGCCGCGGCCCGGAGGTTCAAGGCGAGCTTGCGGTACTTGTTGCCCGGCAGGTCCGGGTGGATCAGATCGTCCCGCTTGAGCAGCAGCCGCACGCCGTGGCGGCCGAAGCGGTCGTCCTCTATGCGCTGCAGCGGCGACGGAAGCCGGGGTCGCAGACCGGCGGGCGGGGTGTGGTGCACCCCGCCATTGTCCCCCGAGGCACGCTGCCCGACAGGGGGCGGTTCGGCGGGGGAGCCTTGCGCCGGGCTCCCCCGGGGGGCTACTTGAGGCGCTCCTCGATGCGCTCCCGCATCTGGGCCATGGTGAAGCCGCGCGGGTCCACCTTGCCCGGCTGCCACTCCAGGTGGCCGATCACCGAGCGCTCCGTCCAGCCATGGACGCGGCAGATCGCGGCCGAGACCCTCTCGATGGTGTCCAGCTGGGCGTCGGGCCAGGGATCCTCGCCGTCACCGAGGTTCTCGCACTCGAAGCCGTAGAAGTGGCGGTTGCCGTCGGCGTTCGCCTCGTTGTCCGGCGGCAGGCGCTTCTCCGCGATGACCGCGCGCAGCACGTCGTCGTCGCCCAGGCCGGCGTGGTTCGCACGGCCGTAGCCGACGAGGTGGACGCGGCCGTCCTTGGTGATCACGCCGTGACAGAGCGGTCCGGGCAGCGACGCGTGCCCGTCGCGGCAGATCTCCACCGTGTGCTCGCTGCCCGACGTCACGGTGTGGTGGATCATCACGCCGTGCACGGGACCCCAGGGGCCCTTGTGGTTGCGGTTGTGCTGCTCCCATTCGCCGACTTCGACCACGGTCACGCCTTCGTCTCGCAGGGCGTCCAAGAAGCGTCCCGCGGACATGGGTGGGGCCATGACCGCCTCCTTTGCGGGGCGCGACGGCCGCCGGTCGCGGACCGCCTCGTACGCCCTGCTTGTACCGGAACTCCGGTGCCCGGACCAGCTGTTCGGAATCGATCCGAGGCCTGTTCGGGCACCGTGCGAGCCGATCCGGTCAGCTACCGTGCAGGAAGCTGTCGCCATGCGTCGCGATGTGGGATTCCAGGGCCTCCAGAGCCTGCTGGGTGGCCTGCGGGGAACCGGTGCCACGGCGCTCCGCGTAATACGCGGCGCCGAGCTTCTTCAGGAGGGCGTCACCCGCGCGCTTCTCCTGGACCTCGTCGATCTTCTGCTTGCCCTGAGTGAGGCCCCGCTGCGCCTGCTCTTTGGCGCGATCCAGGAAGCCTGCCATTGCTGTCTCCTGCCGTTGAAGCCAAGGGTGCGGGCGGTGGATGCCCCGCAAACAGTTCAACGGAAACCGCGATCTTGCGGTTCCCGGCCTCCTGCGGACGGGTGAACCGGTTGGGCCGAACAGGTGGAAATGCGCCCCCTGCCCAGCCCGGGCGTGATCCATTCCCGCTCGTTCGTGTAATGGCGCGGCCACGGTCCGTGCTGGAAGGGTGGCGTCTGCAGATCACCGCAGGTACTCGGGAGGGGCACACGCAATGTCGGTAGGCGAAGAGGTCCGCGCAGAGTCGGAGAAGCCGCAGCAGAGCCTCGGCACATCGGCCGCCCGGAATCTGGCCACCACCACCAAGTCGGCACCGCAGATGCAGGAGATCAGCTCGCGCTGGCTGCTGCGGATGCTGCCCTGGGTGCAGGTCCAAGGCGGAACATACCGGGTGAACCGAAGGCTGAGCTACTCGGTCGGTGACGGCCGGGTGACGTTCGTGAAGACGGGCGACCAGGTGCAGGTCATCCCGGCGGAGCTCGGCGAGCTGCCGGTGCTGCGGGACTTCGAGGACCAGGAAGTGCTCAGCGAGCTGGCGCGGCGCTGCCAGCAGCGGGAGTTCGCCGCGGGCGAGATCCTGACCTCGTTCGGGAGCCAGGCGGACGAGGTGTTCCTCCTCGCGCACGGCCGGGTGGAGAAGATCGGCACGGGTCCTTACGGGGACGACTCGGTGCTCGGGACACTCGCCGACGGCTCCTACTTCGGAGAGGCGGCGCTCCTCGACTCCGAGGCCATCTGGGAGTACACGGCACGCGCGGTGACGGCCTGTACGGTCCTCACGCTGCCGAGGCAGGACCTCGAACAGGTCGCCGAGCGCAGCGAATCGCTGCGCGGGCACCTCCAGCGGCTGCGGACCATCCCGGCCCAGCGCACCAACAAGTTCGGCGAGGCGGCCATCGACCTCTCGGCCGGACATGTCGGCGAGGCGGTGCTGCCGGGCACCTTCGTGGACTACGAATCGGCGCCACGTGAATACGAGTTGAGCGTCGCCCAGACAGTTCTGCGCATCCACACGCGCGTGGCCGACCTCTACAACCAGCCGATGAACCAGACCGAGCAGCAGCTGCGGCTCACCGTCGAGGCGCTCAAGGAGCGCCAGGAGCACGAGCTCATCAACCACCGCGAGTTCGGTCTCCTGAACAACTGCGAGTACGACCAGCGGATCCAGCCGCACGACGGCGTGCCCAGCCCCGACGACATGGACGAACTGCTCAGCCGCAGGCGCGGATCGAAGCTCTTCCTCGCCCACCCGCGCGCGATCTCCGCGTTCGGCCGCGAGCTCAACAAGCGCGGACTCGTCCCCGAGACCATCGACATGGGCGGCAACAGGATCCCCACCTGGCGCGGTGTCCCGATCTTCCCGTGCAACAAGATCCCGGTGACCGAGGCCCGCACGACCTCCATCATCTGCATGCGTACGGGCGAAGAGGAGCAGGGCGTCGTCGGCCTGCGGCAGAGCGGCATCCCGGACGAGATCGAACCGAGCCTGTCCGTACGGTTCATGGGCATCAGCGAACAGGCGATCATCTCGTACCTGGTGTCGACCTACTACTCCGCCGCCGTGCTCGTGCCCGATGCGCTCGGCGTCCTGGAGAACGTCGAGATCGGCCGCTGGACGTGAGCCCGGGACCGTGTCCGTGTCCGTGGCCACCGCGCGGGGTACACCCCCTCCGTACGCGCCCACAGGCCGAGGAACCGCCACCGTCCCCTTTCACCCCGGGGTGAGTCCATGACGGACACGACGACGGACACGGCAGGCGCTGCCGAGGCGGTGGCGCGGCCACCGGAGCCCGGCGAGCGGCATGAGGCCGCGGAGATCCTGGCGGCGGCACGCGCGTGCGTCGATCCCGAACTGCACAGGGCGGTCGACTCGCTGCCGGGATCCCTGCGCCGGGTCGCGCGCTACCACTTCGGGTGGGAGCACGCCGACGGCACACCGGCCGCGGGGAACGCCGGCAAGGCCATCAGGCCCGCGCTCGTCCTCGCGGCGGTACGGGCGCTCGGTGGTGAGCCCGCCACGGCCGTCCGGGCGGCGGCGGCCGTGGAGCTGACCCACAACTTCACACTGCTGCACGACGACGTGATGGACCGCGACACCACGCGCAGGCACCGGCCCACCGCCTGGACCGTGTTCGGTGACGCCGACGCGATCCTCGTCGGTGACGCCCTGCAGGCACTGGCACAGCGGCTGCTCGCCGAGGACCCCCACCCGGGGGCCCCGGCGGCCTCCGCCCGCCTCGCCCGCTGTGTCGTGGAGCTCTGCGCGGGCCAGCACGCGGACTGCGCGCTGGAGCGCCGAGGCCCCGACGAGGTGACGCTCGACGAGTGCCTCGCCATGGCGGAGGCCAAGACCGGGGCGCTGCTCGGCTGCGCGTGCGCGCTGGGGGCGTTGTACGCGGGCGGGGGGCCGGAGGAGGTCGACGCGCTCGACGGGTTCGGCCGCGAGGCCGGGCTCGCCTTCCAGCTCATCGACGACGTCATCGGCATCTGGGGCGACCCCGGTCACACGGGCAAGCCGGCGGGCGCCGACCTGGCGGCCCGTAAGAAGTCCCTGCCGGTGGTCGCCGCGCTCGCCTCGGGCACGCCGGCCGCGGTGGAACTGGCCCAGCTCTATGTCGGGCCGCCCGCCAAGGGCGAGGACGAGCTGGAGCGGGCCGCCCGCGCGGTGGAGCGTGCGGGCGGGCGTGACTGGGCGCAGGTGCACGCGGCCGACCGGATGTCCAGGGCGGTGGGCCAGCTCGCGAGGGCGGTGCCCGATCCGGAGTCGGCGGGTGGGCTGCTGGCACTTGCGGAGTTCGTGACGCGACGTACGCATTGAGGGGTGCGGGGGGCCGGGAGGGGCTGTGGGCTGAGGAGGGGAGGCCGAAGCCCAAGGGGGCTGGGGTGAGGGTAGGGGGTGCGGGGAGGGACGTTGGGAGGGGGTGCGGGTAGGGGGGTGCGGTGAGGTGAGGGCCCCGCGGCTGCCGGGATTCTGGTGGTGCGCGGAGCCTTCCGCGTCGGCGGGGGCGATCACTTAGTCTGCAAACGGCGTGCGGTGGCGCGGAGTTGAGCGCGGGGCGGTGCGCCATTGGTTGCGGGCGAGTGGTGAGGGGTGGGGCGGGCTGATGGGTGTGGCGATCCGTAGAGCCGGGGTGGGGGACCGGGCCGAGGTGGTCCGGTTGCTCGACGAGGCGTTCATGGGGGATCCGGTGAGCGGTTGGGTGTTTCCAGGGGAGGAGCACCGTCGGCGTAGGCACGGCGCGTTGATGGGCGCCTTCTTCGACCTCGCACTCGGCGAGGGGTATATCGACATCACCGAGGACGGTGCGGCGGCGGCCCTGTGGTGGTCCGTACCGGCGGCTGTCCCGGAGGTTGCCGGGCGGGGCGGGGAGGACCCAGGGGCAGCGGCGGAGGCCGAGGCCGATGTGGAGGTCGATGGTCCAGCGCTGCTGCGGCAGGCCGTCGACCCCGAGAACGAACGGGTCGAGCTGATCGGCCGGTTGACGGAAGCAGCCCATCCGACCGACCGGCCGCATGAGTACCTGCACATGATCGCGGTGCGGCCGGACCGGCAGGGGGAGGGGCTCGGTACGGCGCTGGTCAACGCCGTTCTCGAACGGTGCGATCGGGAGGGCCTGCACGCCTATCTGGAGGCGAGCACCGCGCGGAGCCGCGACCTGTACGAGCGGTTGGGGTTCGCCTTCACGGGGGCGTCGCTCGACCTGCCGGAGGGGCCGCGGATGTGGCCGATGTGGCGTGAGCCGCGGGCGTCTGTCTGACGGCGTCCGAGTGTTGCGGGCGGTGCTGGGGCGCGGCGGTGTGCTTGGCCGGGCGTGCGGCCAAGCGAGCGGGGGCGCCGTGGGGCTGCACAGCGGGGCCGGACAGGAATAAACTCCGCGCATGGGCAGCGAAGGGCCCCGGTCCGGCCCCGGCCCGCAGGACGAGCCCGAGCCTGTGTGCGGGGCCTGCGGAGAACCGGTCGGTACGGTCATCCGGCGGCGTAAGGTGCTCGGGGTGTTCGTCCCTGTATGGGGCCCCGGGCCGTGTCGTAACGCGCACTGTGAGGCCTGCGTGGACGAGGCCGACGCGCCACACTCCGGCGCCGGGAAGCACTTCCGGTCGCGGCGTGGCAGGAGGTCCGCGGCGTTACCGGGCCGCCGAGGCCGGGACGCCCACGACCCCGACGATGACGTGGAGCCTGACCTGCCGGCCTCGCAGCCGGGCGTCGACGACGACACGAAGTGAGCGCGGCTGGGCGATCCCGTGTTACGGCAAGCGTCGTGGTGCGCTGCGTCGTGCCCGCGCGGACGCCCGCCTCTCGGTCGAGGGTGTCTGCCTCTCGGTCGGGGAGGCCTGCCTCTCGGTCGCGGTTGCCAGGCTCTCGGTGACGTAAGTCTCGCGCCGACGTGAGGTTCCCGCCGACGGAGAGGAGGGCGCCGCCGGGGCCAGGTTCCGTGATCGGCATGATGGGGCCATGAATGCGGTCAAGGTGGTGCCGAGGGTCGTGGACGTACATCAGTTGGCCCTCCTCAGTGCTGACGCGTCCGGAGTCCCGGTCGTACGTCACGCCCGGCCCGACGACCTGCCGCTCGTCGCAGAACTGGCCGCCGATCACGCCATGTTCGAGAAGGCGGCGCCGCCCGCGGCCGGGCTGGCGGAGCGGCTCGGCACGCTCCTCTTCGGCGTCCCGGAGGCTCGCCTGCGCTGTCTGGTGGCGGAGCTGCCCGGGGGTGAACTCGTCGGGTACGCCACGTGCGCGCCCGAGATCTCCACATGGGACGGCGCCGAGTACCTCCACATGGACTGCCTCTTCCTGCGCGACGGCCACCGCGGCCTCGGCCTGGGACCGCTCCTCATGGACGCGGTGTCCGCCGAGGCCCGCGCCCTCGGCCTGACCGTGGTGCAGTGGCAGACGCCCGCGTGGAACGAGGGAGCCATCCGCTTCTACGACCGTCTGGGCGCCCGCGCCAAGGAGAAGCTGCGGTACACCCTGGAGGTGGAGGGATGACCTCCGTACTGGCTGCGGGACCGGCCCGGCCCCATCCCCGGTACGGCCCCGGCAGGGCGCGTGATAGACACATCCGATGACCATCTCCGGCCGGGCGTTCGACGCCGTACTGAGTGACCTCGACGGCGTGATCCGCTTCTACGACATGGCGGAACTGGAACAGCTGGAGACCGCGGCCGGACTGCCGCCAGGCAGTACCGCCGAGATCGCCTTCGCGCCCGAGACCGATCTGCCGCTGATGCGCGGCGAGATCACCAAGGAACAGTGGATCGACTCGATCGCCCGCGCTCTGGCCGACCGGGTGCCGTGGGAGCGCGGACAGGAGCTCGGGATCACGCTGGCGGAGACCAAGTTCCGCGCCGACGACGTGGTGGTCGGGCTGCTCCGGCAGGTCCGTGCGGCCGGGCTTCCAGTCCTGCTGGTGACCAATGCGACGCCGTGGCTGGCCGATGATCTGGCCCTGCTCGGCCTCACCGGTCCGGCCGGGCTCTTCGACGACGTGATCAGCAGCGCCGACCTCGGCGTCACCAAGCCGGACCGTCGTATCTACGAGACGGCGGTGCAGCGGGCCGGGGTCGCCCCTGGCCGCTGCCTCTTCGTGGACGACCGTCAGGAGAACGTGGAGGCCGCCCGAGCACTCGGGATGACCGGCCTGCTGTACCGCGAACCGGCCGACCTGCGGGCGGCGTTGGCGTCGCTTCTCTGACGCCTTCGCCTTCGCCTTCGCCTTCGCCTTCGCCTCCGCCTCCGCCTCCCTCCCTTTGGCCCCGCCTCACTGGTTCGCGTCAGGCGTGGCCCGCCGACTGGCGGGTCGTGACATTCACGCGGTTGAAGAGGTTGGTCACGCCGATCATGAGGATGAGCGCGGCGAGTTGCCGCTCGTCGAAGTGGTCGGCGGCGTCGTCCCAGACGGTGTCCGGCACGGCGTCCGACCGGTCGGCCAGGCGCGTGGCGTGCTCGGCGAGGGAGAGCGCCGCCCGCTCGGAGTCGGTGAAGTAGGGGGCCTCACGCCAGGCGGCCACGGCGTGCAGACGCTCGTCCGTCTCACCGTTCTTCTTGGCGCTGCGCACCCCGGAGTCGACGCAGTAGCCGCAGCCGTTGATCTGGCTGGCGCGCAGGTGGACGAGTTCGAGGGTCGCCTCCGGCACACCGGCGCTCCGCACCGTCTCCAACAGGCTCTGGACGGCGGGCACGGACGCGGGGAGGACCTGGGCCGGGTTCTTCATACGTGCGTTCATTACTGTTCTCCTCAGCTGTCGGGTTTCACAGCCATAGCTGTCAGGTGTCACAGCCATGACGGATCGCGACGGGAGAATGTGACTGATGGACGACAACGCTTCGGCCCAAGCCGGCCTGGCCGCCCGCTTCGAGGAGCACAGGCCCCGGCTGAACGCGGTCGCGTACCGCATGCTCGGCTCATTGAGCGAGTCCGAGGATGCCGTCCAGGAGGCGTGGTTCCGGCTCAGCCGCACCGAGGCGGCCGCCGCGTCGGTATCCGGGTCGGGGTCTGAGTCGTCGGGATCTGAGTCATCGGCGTCCGGCACCGGCGAAGTCCGGAACCTGGGCGGCTGGCTGACGACCGTCGTCGGCCGGGTCTGCCTGGACCTGCTGCGCTCGCGGCAGTCCCGGCGCGAGGACTCCCTGGACGTCTCCCTGGAGACGCACGTGCCGGACCCGGTCGTCAGCCGCGTGGACGTGGTCGACCCCGAGCAGGAGGTGCTGCTCGCCGACTCGGTGGGCCTCGCCCTGCTCGTCGTACTCGAAACCCTCGCGCCCGCCGAGCGGCTCGCGTTCGTGCTGCACGACATGTTCACCGTGCCCTTCGAGGAGATCGCGCCCATCGTGGAGCGCTCGCCCGCCGCGACCCGGCAGCTGGCCAGCCGGGCCCGCCGCCGCGTGCAGGGCTCGGCCCCGGCGCAGGACACCGATGTCGCCAGGCAGCGGGAGATAGTGGAGGCATGGACGGCCGCCACGAAGGCCGGTGACTTCGACGCGCTGCTCGAACTCCTCGACCCGGACGTCGTGTTGCGCGCGGACACCGGCGAGGTCGCCTCGGGCCTGTCGAAGCTCGTGCGGGGCGCGGCGACGGTGGCCGAGCAGGCGTCGATGTTCGCGCGGCTCGCCGCGGACCAGCACGTGGTGCTCATCAACGGCCTGCCGGGCCTGGTCGCGACGCCGGGCGGCGAGGTGTTCTCGCTCGGGTCCTTCACGGTCGTGGACGGCAAGATCGTGGAGATCGACATCATCGCGGACCCCGAGCGGCTGCGGAACCTGAACATTCCCCAGTTCGGGGTCTGAGGAAGGCCGGGGCCCCGCTTCGGAGTTCGGGGCCCCGGCCTGCCTGCTCAGGCGGGCGTCCTGCGCACCACCCGCAGCAGATAGTCCTTGCGGCTGAGCGGATCGTGGTCCGTCCGCTCGCGCCGCGGGGGAGCGCCGCGCACCGGCTCGTAGTGGTCGAAGGCGGTCTCCGACTCGCCCTCGCCGCGCGTGAGTCCGGGCAGCTGCTGCTCCAGCGCGTGCACCTGCTGCGCGGGGATGTCCCCTTCCAGGCGGTACGAGGCTCCGCTCGCCGCCGACGTGTGCGGCACGGCCCGCAGCCGGGCGAGGGCGGGCAGCACCGCTCCGACCGTGTCGGCGGGCACGTCGAGCCGGAAGCGGTGCATCGGCTCGTGCACCGCCGTGCCCGCCTCGCGCAGCGCGTCCATCAGGACCAGCGGCGTCAGATGCCGGAAGTCACCGGCGGTGCTCGACATGCTCTTGTCGAAGGTGCCGTGCGCGTGGCTCTGGCGTGGCCAGTAGCCGGAATGCGTCATCGTGACCGTGCAGTCGGGGATGCGCCAGCCGTGGAGGCCCTGGTGCAAGGTCTCCCTGACGGTCTCCTCGACGGCGCGGAAGAACGCGTACGGCATCGAACCCAGCTCGACCCCCAGCCGGAACTCCACCCCGGCGCCGACCGGCGCGGGCCCGACCCGCAGCCCGACCGTGGCGAGGAACGGGTTGGGCTCCTTGTCGATGAGCTCGAACGCCGCGCCCGTGCCGACGACCCGCTCCACGCAGATCGTCGTCGTCTCGCGGAAGGCGACGTCGAGCCCGAAGTCCTCGGCGAGCGTCGCCTGGATGACCTCCTTCTGCACCTCCCCGTAGAGCGAGACCGACACCTCCTGCCGGACGGCGTCCTGCCGCAGGTCGATCAGCGGGTCCTGCTCGGCGAGCTGGGTGAGCGCGACGTGCAGGGCGCCCCGGTCGGCGGGGCGGACCGGGGACACGACCGTTTCCAGGGTGGGCGGCGCGAAGAAGCGCCCGCCGGGCTCGGCTTCCTTGGGCGGTACGCCGATCACTTCGCCGATCCGTACGTCGCCGAGCCCACAGAGCTTGCCGATCTGCCCCGCCCGGACCTCCGCGCGGCGCACGTCCGTGCCCTCGGCGAAGACGCTGACGGCGGTGACCTTGCCCTCGCTGCCCTCGCGGCACTCGCGGCTGTCACCGGCCGCCTTGCCCGCCGCTCCCGCCTCGCCGTCGCGGATGCCGACGCGGATGTCGACGCGGTCGCGCGTGCGGATCGTGCCCGAGAACAGACGTACGTACGCGATCTTCTCCCCGGCGGTCCCGCGCTCGACCTTGAACACGCGGCCCGATACGGGGCCTTCTGGGTCCCCGGTGGCCGTGGGCAGGAACTGCCTGACGCCTTCCGTCAGTTCGGGGATGCCGACGCCTGTCACCGCCGATCCGAAGAAGACGGGGTGCACCAGGGCGCGACCGGTCTGCCGGGCCAGTTCGCCGCGCAGACGGTCGTACGAGAGGGACGCCGCGTCGTCGACGTACGCGGCCAGCAACGTGTCGTCGTGTCCGGTGAGCAGCTCGGTCAGGCGGGTGGTGAAGCCGCCGTCTTCGGAGTTATGGGCGGGGAACAAGGTGAAGCGCGCCTCGCGCGTGCCGAGGTTCGTGACCGTGCCCATCGGGACGATGTCCGGCGTCAGGCGCTCGGTGATGTGCTTCAGGACGCCGTCGTAGCGGGCGCCGGCGCGGTCCGCCTTGTTGACGAAGATCAGCGTGGGGATGCGCAGCCGGCGCAGGGTGCGCAGCAGGACGCGGGTCTGTGCCTGGACGCCCTCCACGGCGGAGATCACGAGCACGGCGCCGTCGAGCACGCTCAGGACCCGCTCCACCTCGGCGATGAAGTCCGGGTGGCCGGGGGTGTCGATGAGATTGACCGTGACGCCGTCGCCGCCCGGCCCGTCGTCCGCCTCGGGGACGTTGATGACGAAGGAGACGACCGCGGACTTGATCGTGATGCCACGCTGCCGCTCCAGGGCGAGCGAGTCGGTCTGGGTGTTCCCGTCGTCGACGCGGCCGACCTCGTCGATGACACCGGCGGCGTGCAGGAGCCGCTCGGTCAGGCTGGTCTTACCGGCGTCGATGTGGGCCAGGATGCCCAGGTTCAGGTTCGGCTTCGGCTTCCGCTTCGGGTGCAGCGTGTGCGGGGCAGGTGAATGCACGTACCGTCATGTCCTTTGAAGAGAGGTGACTTCCTTCGGGGCGGGACATGCACGAACGCCGCATTTCCTTCTCCTTCATCGACTGCGCCGGTCTCTCGCCGGCTCCGGCCAGTGCAGCAGGCGGCTGTCGGGCGCGGCAACCGATTAAGCGGGGGCGCGCGGCGGATGGGTGAGCACGTCGCCGATCAGTACCGCCGGTTGTCTTCCACGCCCGCTACGGGCATCCCTGGGTGCCGCGCTCACCGCTTGGACGCCCCGGCGGCCCGCCACCCGCAGCACCAGTGCCGCGTACCCGCGGAGCATCACGACGTCGACGGCGACCGACATCCAGTCCATGTCGGCGGCCGAGACGCCCATCGCAGCCGCAGCCGAAGCCGAAGCCGCAGCCGAAGCCGAAGCCGAAGCCGCAGTCGGCGTCGGCGACGACGGCGCGCGCGGCCGGTACTGGAAGCGGCGTACGAGTGATGGTCGTCGACGACCAGGCCGTGGTCCGCGCCCGGTTCGCGGCGATCGTCGACGCGGAGCCGGACCTCCACGTGGTGGCGGATACGCGGGACGGGGCCGAGGCCGTGCAGCTGGCCGCGGAACTCTCCCCGGACGTCGTCCTGATGGACATCCGCATGCCGGGCATGGACGGCGTGACGGCGACCCGCCCGCTGACCACGGGCGCCGGAGCGGTGACCCCGCGCGTCCTGGTCCTGACCACCTTCGACCAGGACGCCTACGTCCACGACGCCCTGCGCGCCGGGGCCTCCGGTTTCCTCCTCGAGGACGCGCTGCCCGAGGAACTCCTCGCCGGCGTCCGCGTCGTGGCCTCGGGCGAGGCCATGCTCGCCCCCACCGTCACCCGCCGCCTGACAGACGCCTTCGCGTACGACTTGGGCCAGGCATGGCCTGGCCTGGCCCGGCCCCGCGGGACGCGTTAGCGGAAAGGCGGAAGGACGGACAGGAAGACGGCAGGACGCCGAAGGGGCCCGTCCGATGCTCCGGACGGGCCCCTACGGGATGCCTGCGCAGATCAGGCCTTCTTCGTCTCCCAGAAGATCTTGTCGATCTGGGCGACATAGTCGAGCGCCTTCTGGCCCGTCGCCGGGTCCGTCGACGCCTTCGCGGCCGAGAGGGCCTTGAGGGTGTCGTTGACCAGCTGGTGCAGCTCCGGGTACTTCTCGAAGTGCGGGGGCTTGAAGTAGTCGCTCCAGAGCACCGACACGTGGTGCTTCGCGAGCTCTGCGCGCTGTTCCTTGATGACGGTGGCGCGCGCCTGGAAGTGGGCGTCGTCGTTGCCGGCCATCTTCTCCTGGACGGCCTTGACGGACTCCGCCTCGATGCGGGCCTGGGCCGGGTCGTACACGCCGCAGGGCAGGTCGCAGTGAGCGCTGACCTTCACCTTGGGGGCAAACAGGCGGGAAAGCATGGAGCTGTCCTCCTCGTGATCGTCTTCTCAGGTGGGACATTACTCCGTGAGAGGCCGGTTTTCGCGAGTGCCCCCATGGGCTTAGGACAAAAGTCCAGGGTCAGACTGGGACCGGTGGAGGATAGGACCGGGGAGGTGCCGGTGATGCCGGAGCTGTCGCAGGAGAGCGAACGAAGGGCCGTCCTGCCGTGGGGCGCGGCCGAGGTGACGGGTCCCTCGATGGTGCCCACGCTGTACCACGGGGACCGGCTGCTCGTGCGGTGGGGCGCGCGCGTCCGCCCGGGTGACGTGGTGGTCCTGCGCCACCCGTTCCAGCAGGACCTGCTGGTCGTCAAGCGGGCCAAGGAGCGCCGCGAGGGCGGCTGGTGGGTGCTCGGCGACAACGCGTTCGCGGGGGGCGACAGTACGGATTACGGCGTCGTCCCCGAGGAGCTCGTCCTGGGCAGGGTGCGGTTCCGCTACCGGCCGCCCGTGTCCGGGCGGCGCTCGCCGTTGGCGCTGGTGCGCTGGGCGGTCTCCGCCGTGCGGCCGGTGCTCGCCGAGCGCTCCGTCTCCAGGCGCTTGCGGGCGCGGTAGGCAGCGACGTTGGCGCGGGTCGCGCAGCGGTCCGAGCAGTAGCGCCGGGAGCGGTTCGTGGACGTGTCGAGGTAGGCGTTGCGGCACGGTGCCGCCTCGCAGAGGCCCAGGCGGTCCACGCCGTGCTCGGTGAGGTGGAAGGCGAGGCCCATCGCGGCGATCGCGGCGTACCCGGCGGTGGCGTTGGAGGGGTGGTCCGCCAGGTGCATGTGCCACAGCGGGCGCCCGTCGTCGTCCCGGTGGTCGTGGCCCGAGATCTGCGGGCTCACGGGGAACTCCAGGAGCAGTGAGTTCAGCAGGTCGACCGCGAGCGTCTCGTCGCCGTCGTCCGCCGCCTCGAAGACCGCCCGGAGCCTGCCCCGTACGGAACGGAAGCGCGTGAGGTCGGAGTCCGTCGCGCGGCGCGCCATCTGCGTGCTCGGTCCGAACAGCTCCCGGATCACTTCGACCGAGGTCAGCGCGTCCTTGTTGCGGCCCGGCTCCTCGCTGTTGACCAGGCGTACGGCGTAGTCCGAGTAATAGGCCAGTTCCACTTGTAGTCCTTACGAGGGCGGGCTATGGTCATCTCGTCGGCAAGTAATAGCCGATTGCGGTACCAGGGTATTACGGACTGGAGGGGTTCAGATGACGGAGACGGGGACCGGAGTCGAGACAGGGACTGGAGTCGAGACAGGGACTGGAGTCGAGACGGGGGCCGGGCTCGGCACCGACTGGCGCGCCTGGCAGGAGAGCTGGGACCGGCAGCAGCAGTGGTACCTGCCCGACCGCGAGGAGCGGTTCCAGATCATGCTCGACATGGTCGAGGCCGTGGTCGGCCCCGCGCCGCGCGTGCTCGATCTGGCGTGCGGTACGGGAAGTATTACGGACCGGCTGCTCAAGAGGTTCCCCGACGCCACCAGTGTCGGCGTCGACCTCGACCCCGCGCTGCTCGCCATCGCCGAGGGGACCTTCGCCGACGACGACCGCGTCACCTTCGTCACCGCGGATCTGACGGACCCCGAGTGGGTCTCCGCGCTCCCGCACGACTCGTACGACGCCGTGCTCACCGCGACCGCCCTGCACTGGCTCTACAGCGAACCGCTCGCCACGCTCTACGGCCGGCTCGCCGGACTCGTCCGCGACGGCGGCGTCTTCATGAACGCCGACCACATGCCCGACCCGGCGACCCCGCGGCTGAACGCCGCCGAGAGCGCCTACCGCCACCGCCGGATGGAGCGCGCCAAGGCCGAGGGCGTACTGGACTGGAAGGAGTGGTGGCAGCTCGCCGCCCAGGACCCGGTCCTCGCCGGTCCCACCGCCAAGCGGTTCGAGATCTACGGCGATCACGCCGACGGCGACATGCCCTCCGCCGAGTGGCACGCCCGCGCTCTCCGCGAGGCGGGCTTCGCGGAGGCCCGCCCGGTATGGGCCTCGCCCTCGGACGCGGTAGTCCTGGGCCTGAAGTAGACAATCTTCGGCCGCGGGTCGGTCGTGGCTGGGCTGGGCGCGCAGCTCCCCGCGCCCTTACGGGGCGCGCCAAGGGGCCGGTACGGATCCACGATTCGTACCGGCCCCTTGGCGTTGGCTGAACCCGGCGGAGCGCTAAAGCACCTTCGACAGGAACGACTGCGTCCGCTCCTGCTGCGGATTGCCCAGCACATCGCGCGGGCGGCCCGACTCGACCACCACGCCGCCGTCCATGAAGACGAGACTGTCGCCGACCTCGCGGGCGAAGCCCATCTCGTGCGTGACGACGACCATCGTCATACCGGACTCGGCGAGGTCACGCATCACGTCGAGGACGTCGCCGACCAGCTCGGGGTCGAGCGCCGACGTCGGCTCGTCGAAGAGCATCAGCTTCGGGTCCATCGCAAGGGCGCGGGCGATCGCCACGCGCTGCTGCTGGCCGCCGGAGAGCTGCGTGGGGTAGTTGCCCGCCTTGTCGGCGAGGCCCACGCGCTCCAGGAGCTGCCCGGCGCGCTCCCGGGCCTGGGCCTTGGGGACGCCCCTGACCTGGACCGGCGCCTCCATGACGTTCTCCAGCGCCGTCATGTGCGGGAAGAGGTTGAAGCGCTGGAAGACCATGCCGATGTCCCGGCGCTTCAGGGCGACCTCGCTGTCCTTGAGCTCGTACAGCTTGTCCCCCTTCTGCCGGTAGCCGACCAGCTCCCCGTCGACGTACAGCCGACCGGCGTTGACCTTCTCCAGGTGGTTGATGCAGCGCAGGAACGTCGACTTCCCGGAGCCGGACGGGCCGATCAGGCAGAAGACCTCACCGCTCGCCACCTCCAGGTCGATGCCCTTGAGTACCTCTACGTGACCGAAGGACTTGTGGACGCCCTCGGCCTTCACCATGGCGGTCATCAGCGCACACCTCCCGCGCCGCGATTGCTCAGCGACAGCATGTTGGCCTTGATCTTCTGGAAGGGGGTGTCGGGCAGGGAACGGGACGAGCCGCGCGCGTAGTACCGCTCCAGGTAGAACTGACCGACGCTGAGGATCGACGTCATGATCAGGTACCAGGTGGCGGCGAGCAGCAGCGCCTCCACGGTCGCGCCCGACGAGGTGCCGATGTCCTGCGCGTACTTGAGCAGCTCGTAGTACTGGACGGCGGCGACCAGCGAGGTCGTCTTGAGCATGTTGATGAACTCGTTGCCCGTCGGCGGCACGACCACGCGCATCGCCTGCGGCAGCACCACGCGGCGCAGCGTCTTGTTGTGGCTCATGCCGAGCGCGTGCGAGGCCTCGGTCTGGCCCTCGTCGACCGAGAGCAGACCGGCGCGGCAGATCTCCGCCATGTACGCCGCCTCGTTGAGGCCGAGACCGAGCAGCGCCGTCAGGAACGGCGTCATGAAGTCCGACCACTCGTCCTTGTAGACGGGGCCGAGGTTCACGTAGTCGAAGACGAAGCCGAGGTTGAACCAGACGAAGAGCTGGACCAGGACCGGCGTACCGCGGAAGAACCAGATGTAGAACCAGGCGATCGACGAGGTCACCGGGTTCTTCGACAGGCGCATCACGGACAGGATGACGCCGCCGACGACGCCGATGAGCATCGAGAGGAAGGTGAGGATCAGCGTCTCGCGGACACCCCTGAGGATGCGCTCGTCGAAGAAGTTGTCGGGGATCGCGCCCCAGTTGATGTCGCCCTGCGAGAAGGCGTAGACGATCGAGGCGAAGACGCCGATCGCGAGGACCGCGGCGATGTAGCGGCCGAAGTGGCGGACCGGGACGGCCCTGATGGCCTCCGCCGGTGAGGCCTTCGGGACGTCGTCCCCGGGGCCCTTCTTGGAGATGTCGGTGGTCACGTGAGTGGCCTTTCAGCGACTGGAGCGGCTAGGACACGGCCTGGGAGGGAGGACACGGCCTGAGGGAGGGACGGGGTCACTTGCCGCCGTTGATCTTGGCTTCCTTGACCGCGCCGTCCTCGACGCCCCACTTCTTGATGATCTTTTCGTAGTCGCCGTTCTCGATGATGGCGTTGAGCGCGGCCTTGATCGCGTCGCGCAGTTCGGGGTTCTTCTTGGAGACAGCGATGCCGTACGGAGCCGCCTCGACCTGCTCGCCGACCAGCTGGAAGTCCTTGCCGCCGCCGGAGGTCTTCACCGCGTACGCGGCCACCGGGAAGTCGGACGAACCGGCGTCAGCGCCGCCGGAGCGCAGCCGGGTCTGGGCCTGCTGGTCGTTGTCGTACTGCTCGATGGAGATCTTCTTGCTGCCCTTGCACTTCTTCGACTCGCTCTTGGCCAGGTCGTGCGAGACGGTGCCGCGCTGGACGACGATCTTCTTGCCGCAGAGGTCCGACCAGGTCTTGATGCCCTGGTCGTCACCCTTCTTGGTGTAGATCGAGACGCCCGCGGTGAAGTAGTCGACGAAGTCGACGCCGGTGCCGAGCTTCTTGCCGGTCTCCTCGTCGATGCCCTCCTGACGGTTCTTGGTGTCCGTCATGGCCGACATGGCGAGCTGGTACCGCTTGGAGCGCAGGCCGCCGAGGAGGGTGTCGAAGGTGCCGTTCTCGAACTCGAACCGCACGCCGAGCTGCTTGCCGAGCGCCTCGCCGATGTCAGGGTCGATACCGACCGTGTTGCCGGACTTGTCCTTGAACTCGACCGGCGGATAGGCGATGTCGGAGCCGACCTTGATGACGCCCTTGGCGCGGATGTCCTTGGGCAGCTTGTCGGCGAGCGGCGCGTTGCTGACCGCGTCGCTCTTCTTGTCGTTGGTCTGGTCACCGCATCCGGAAAGCAGCAGCGCACCGGCGACCGCGATCGCGCCGACCGCGGCAATCCGGGACTTCGCGGACTTTGCTGCGGTCTTACGACAAATGGAGCTTGCGGTCATGGTGGGTCCTCCGGCGGATGAGGGAGTTGCCGATGGGTCGGGCACACACCTTCGGGTGTCGCGACCTCGTGTGATGACGGCATCTTGCCATTCGGACCGTCCGATTCTGGGTGCCGGAGATGTCAAAATCGGATAACGGGCCGACGGCGAATGCCGACAGCCCGGTACAGCGCGGGCGTATGGGTCAGGGCGCAAACCGCCGTTAACCAATCGATATCCCGCGAATCTCGCCATGTGGACCCGTCTCGCCCTCGTTGGCGCGGGCTGAAACCAATGTCACTCGCCCGCGCGCACCGCCTTCGGGTACAAAGGTTGGCTACACCCCTCATCCGGGGCTCAGGGCGCGTGTGCGGCGCGCCCGCGTGTCCGTACCTCTCCCCCGTCGACAGACGGGGAACGGACACGGTGCCCGCCCACTTCTCAACCGGGAGTGGACACCCTCAACGAATGATTAAGACTTAAGGGGTCAGAACAGTGGCAGCGGAGATCGTCAATCCTCGCAGCGACAGCAGTACGGATCATGAGGGCCCTGCTGGTGCAGACGAGCCCTTCGATCCGGCCTTCGCGTTGCACCGTGGCGGCAAGATGGCGGTGCAGGCCACCGTGCCGGTCCGCGACAAGGACGACCTGTCCCTCGCATACACGCCCGGCGTCGCGAAAGTGTGCAGCGCGATCGCCGAGCGGCCGGAGCTTGTCCATGACTACACGTGGAAGTCGAACGTCGTCGCCGTCGTGACCGACGGGACCGCCGTGCTCGGTCTCGGCGACATCGGCCCCGAGGCCTCGCTCCCCGTCATGGAGGGCAAGGCCATTCTCTTCAAGCAGTTCGGCGGCGTGGACGCGGTGCCGATCGCGCTCGCGACGACCGACGCCGATGAGATCGTCGAGACCGTGGTGCGGCTCGCCCCGTCCTTCGGCGGCGTGAACCTGGAGGACATCTCGGCGCCCCGGTGCTTCGAGATCGAGCGCAAGCTCCAGGAGCGGCTCGACATCCCGGTCTTCCACGACGACCAGCACGGCACGGCCGTCGTGACGCTGGCGGCGCTGCGCAACGCGGCGAAGCTGACCGGCCGGACCCTCGGTGAGCTGCGTGCCGTCATCTCCGGTGCCGGCGCGGCCGGTGTCGCCATCGCCAAGTTCCTGCTCGAAGCGGGGCTCGGGGACGTGGCGGTCGCGGACCGCAAGGGCATCGTCAGCCGTGACAGGGACGACCTCACGCCGGTCAAGCGGGAGCTCGCCGAGCTCACCAACAAGGCCGGGCTGAGCGGCTCGCTGGAGGCCGCGCTCGCCGGTGCGGACGTCTTCATCGGCGTCTCGGGCGGAACCGTCCCCGAGCCGGCGGTCGCCTCCATGGCGCCCAACTCCTTCGTGTTCGCCATGGCCAACCCGAACCCGGAGGTCCACCCGGACGTCGCGCACAAATACGCGGCCGTGGTGGCGACCGGGCGTTCGGACTACCCGAACCAGATCAACAACGTCCTCGCCTTCCCGGGCATCTTCGCCGGGGCGCTCCAGGTGCGGGCCTCGCAGATCACCGAGGGCATGAAGATCGCCGCGGCCGACGCCCTCGCGGGGGTCGTCGGGGACGAGCTCTCCGCGGAGTACGTGATTCCGTCGCCGTTCGACGAGCGGGTCGCCCCGGCGGTGACGGCGGCGGTGGCCGCTGCCGCGCGTGCGGAGGGCGTCGCTCGCAGCTGAGTGTCTGCGTGATGGTGTGCGTGTGTGATGGTGTGACCGCGTGATGATGTGACCGTGTCCTCTGCCGTGCGTTCCGCGGCGGGGGACACGGTGTTTCCGGGGCGTGGGCGCGGGATGGCGGCCTGGCCGGGGGCGGGCGCGGCGCGTGTCACATTCGTACGAGGTTCCTTCGTGGCCCGGCGGCGGCCTATGGTCGGCGTCATGTTCGCTGCCTACGCTGCCCGAATCGACCGTGACCAGCCGCTGAGCGGCCTTGAGTTGGGGGAGCGCCCCGCCCCTGAGGCGCGCCCCGGCTGGTCGACCGTGAAGGTCAAAGCCGCCTCCCTGAACCACCACGACCTGTGGTCGCTGCGCGGGGTCGGCCTGGCCGAGGAGAAGCTGCCGATGATCCTCGGCTGTGACGCCGCCGGGATCGACGAGCACGGCGACGAGGTCGTCCTGCACTCCGTCATCGGGCAGTCCGGGCACGGGGTCGGACCCCGCGAGGGCCGGTCCATCCTGACCGAGAAGTACCAGGGGACCTTCGCGGAGAGCGTGGCCGTGCCCACCTGGAACGTGCTGCCCAAGCCGAAGGAGCTCTCCTTCGCCGAGGCGGCCTGCCTGCCGACCGCGTGGCTCACCGCGTACCGCATGCTCTTCACCAACGCCGGTGTGCGCCCCGGGGACTCGGTCCTCGTGCAGGGCGCCGGTGGCGGTGTCGCCACGGCCGCGATCATGCTCGGCAAGGCGGCGGGCCTCCGGGTCTTCGCCACCAGCCGCGACGAGGCCAAGCGGAGGCGGGCGCTGGAGCTGGGCGCCGTGGAGGCGGTCGAGTCGGGCGCCCGGCTGCCGCAGCGGGTCGACGCCGTCATCGAGACGGTGGGCGCGGCGACCTGGTCGCACTCGGTCAAGTCGCTGAAACCGGGCGGTACGTTGGTCATCTCGGGCGCGACGAGCGGTGACCGTCCCTCGCACGCGGAGCTGACCCGGATCTTCTTCCTGGAGCTGAAGGTCGTCGGCTCGACGATGGGCACCAAGGACGAACTGGAGGACCTGCTCTCCTTCTGCGCCACGACCGGTGTGCGCCCCGTCATCGACGAGGTCCTTCCGCTGGACCGGGCGCGAGAGGGCTTTGAGCGGCTGGAGTCCGGGGAGCAGTTCGGGAAGATCGTGCTGGAGGTCTGACCGGGGGGTGGCGGTTGCGGTTGCGGTTGCCGATTGGCGGTTCACGCCTCACGCCTCACGCCATACGCCACACGTCTCGCGTCTCGCGTCTCGCGTCAACCATGGTTGACGGCGGGCTTCTGTCAACGTAAGTTGACATGCATGACCGAAGCTACGGATCTCGCCGAGCGCGCGGGTGATCAGGACCCACGGGTCGGGCTGCGGGCCGTTTCCGCGCTGCGGAAGCTGGTGGAGCGGCTCGAGGCCGTGCAGGTGCGCGGTGCGCGCCGGCAGGGCTGGTCGTGGCAGGAGATCGCCGCGGAGCTCGGAGTGAGCAGGCAGGCCGTGCACAAGAAGTACGGGAGGCAGTGATGTTCGAGCGGTTCACCAAGGACGCCCGCGCCGTGGTGCTGGGCGCGGTCGAGCACGCCGAGCGGGGGAGCGCCGACTCGGTCGACGGCGGGCACATGCTGCTCGCCCTGCTCGACCGTGAGGCGAGCCGGGGGTCCTTCGCCCTGGCCTCGCTCGGGGCCGCGCGCCACCGGGACTCGATCGAGGAGGCGCTGAGTGGCGCGCGGCGCCGTGGGGGCCTGTCGCAGGCCGACACGGACGCGCTGGCCGGGCTCGGCATCGACGTGGCCGAGTTCGTCTCCCGGGTCGAAGAGGCGCACGGTGAGGGTGCGTTGGCGGGCGGCGGCGGGAAGGCGGGCAGGGCGGGCAAGGGGGGCAAGGGGGGCGGCAAGGCCGTGCGGGCTTGGCTCGGCCGTGTGCCCTTCTCCCGCGAGGCCAAGGACGCCCTGGTGAAGTCCCTGCGCATCGCCACCGCCCGCCGTGACCGTCGCATCGGCGACGAGCACATCCTGCTCGCCCTCACCGTCCGCCCGGGCGTCGTCGCGGAGGTGCTCGCGGATCACGGGGTCACCCATGCGTCGGTGGACCGGGTCCTTTACGGCGGGGCCGCGGGTCGGGGTGCGGGCGCGGGTGGCGTCGGCTGACGTCGTCTGACGCGGCACGGCGCGGTTTGGCGCGGGTGGCGTCGGCTGACGTGGCTTGACGTGGTCTGGCGTGGTCTGGCGCGGGCGGCGTCGGCTGACGCGGGTCTGGCCTCAGTCGACGCCGCCCGACGTCAGGCCCTCGGTGGACGCAGGGCCGCCCCGATATGGGCGGCGGTCGACGCCAAGTGTGCGCGGATATTGTGGAGTTGCCCCTCGCTGACGCCGTTGTCTCGGGCCGCGTCGCGGATGTCGTCGCGGAACCGGTCGAGCAGGCGATCGAGGTCACGGGCCGGATCGCCGGTCGAGTCCTCCTGGGCCCACTCGGGGACGTAATCCACGGCCAGCCCCTCGGGGGCGGCGCTGAACTTGGGGCCGGGGCCTGCCTCGGGCTCACTGGAGGTGGCTGCGGGCTCGGTCGGGGAATCGGCCTGAGGCTTGCTTCCGGCGCCGGTCCCGGAGGTAGGGCGCTGGCCGGGCGAGTGGGGGAAGTGTTTGCCGAGGTCCAGGCCGAAGGCGCTGAACTCCTTGGCCAGTTCGGTCAGGCCCTCGCGTACGCCCGTCGGCCAGTCGCCTCGTGTGAAGTGGTCCTGGACCTGCTCCTGGACGCGCTGGGCGATGCGCTGGAACTCTTCCTGGGCCATGGTCCGCGCCTTCTCCTGGGCGTCCTTGGCCTGGCGGCGTGCCCGCTGGGCCTCCTCACGGGCGCGGCGGCTCTCGTCCTTCGCGCGGCGCGCCTGCTCCTTCCACTCCTGCTTGGCGCGCTTGAACTCCTCCTTCGCCTGGCGCCAACCGTCCTTGTCGCCCCAGGCACCCTCGAAGAAGTCGGCCGCGTCGGGGAAGCCCTTGCCGGTGGAGGAGCCCGTGGAGGAGGCCGCGCCACCCGAGGCGCGTGCCTCCTCCGCGGCCGCCCGCATCTCGCGGCGCAGCTCGCCCGCCGCGCCCTGGACTCCGTCGCGGATCTCGGCGGCGAGCCCGGCGACCGACTCGCGGATCTCCAGCTCAAGGTCGGCCAGCTCGCCGCCGCGGCCGGCCAGCTCGGCACGGCCGGCGTCCGTGATGGCGTAGACCTTCCGGCCGCCCTCGGTGGTGTGCGTGACCAGGCCCTCGGCCTCCAGCTTCGCGAGGCGCGGGTAGACCGTGCCGGCCGAGGGTGCGTACAGCCCCTGGAAGCGTTCTTCGAGGAGGCGGATCACCTCATAGCCGTGGCGGGGGGCCTCGTCGAGCAGCTTGAGCAGATACAGGCGCAGGCGGCCGTGGGCGAACACGGGAGGCATTTCAGAGCACCTTCTTGTCGGTCGGGTCGGCGGTGTCCGCCGGGGGGATGTCCAGGGGGGCCTCGTCGTAGGGATCTTCCTCCGTCGGTGGCCTGCGCAGGAGCGCGACCGACCCGGAGACCGTCGTCGCCCTGAGCCTTCCGCCGCCCGAGCCGAGCCGTCCCGTGATCCGCTTGGCGCCCCATCCCCAAGCCGGTGAACGGCCCGGAGCAGGGGGGACTCCACCGCCGCTGACCTTGAGATCCTCGAAGGCGTTCGACACCGAGCCGCTCGCGGTGTCCACCTCCACCTCCGCGTCCGCCGGGTGGGCGAGGCGGATCGCGATCTCTCCCGAGACGCTCGTCAGGGCGACGTCCGTCGGGCTGCCCGCCGGGTCGAGGTCCACGATCATCGAGCCGCTCACGGAGTCGGCCCGGACCGAGGAGCCCGCTGCCTCGACGACGGTCAGGTCGCCGGACACGGAGGTGAACCGCAGGTCGCCGGTGACGCCCTGCACCTCCACGTTCCCGGCGACCGTGTCCGCGCGGACCGGGCCCGAGAGGCCGACCAGGGTCGTGTCACCGGTGACGCCCTTCACCTCCGCGTGCCCCTTGATGCCGGAGACCGTGGCGCCCGCGCCGACCACGCCCACCTCCACGCGGGTGCCCGCGGGCACGGCCACCGAGACCACCGCGCTGCGGCGCCAGCCCTTGGGGTCGAGCCACTTGAGGAAGCCCTTCCAGGGCAGGTCGTCATAGGCGACGGAGAGGATGCCGTCCGCCTGGGTGACGGTCAGGGGAGGGCCTTCGATGTCGGAGACCTCCAGGCGGGCGGAGCCTCCGTCCGTGCCCACCACGTTCACCGTTCCGTTGACGACGCGGACCTGGAGTGTCGCCACCGGGGCGTCGAACGTGAGCTTCCGGGGCTCGGCGACGGACCACTCCGACACGGACATGGGCTGACCTCCTTGGCGACGTGGAACCTTGACGGGCGGGTGTGAGACGGCAGACGCGCCATATCGCGTCTCTGCTATTCACGATATATCGCGGTTGTGGGAAGTCAAGGCGTGGCGAGGGTGAACCGTCTGCCGTGTGGCCTGCGGCCAGCTGTCGCGGTTTATGCGCCGAATGTTGTGATCTGTCCTAGCGTGGGGGGCATGTCGTCAGAAGCTTCCGAGCGTGCGCGTGCCCAGGGCGTCGGCGCGCTGCTGCTCTGCCGGGCCGACATCGACACGATGGAGCCCGCGGCCCATCTGCTCCGCGAGGGGATGCTGCTCGCGCCGGCCGGCAGCGGCTGGAGCGTGCTGGTGCCCGAGGGCAAGCCCTGGCTGCACGGCGAGGAACCGGTCGACCGGGTGCTCACCGGCTGGGCCACCGCGCTGGCGGTCGGCTCGGGCCGGCCCGTGCTCGCCCTGTGGTGGGACACCGACCGCTCCGGCTACACCCTCGCCGCCGGTTTTCGGCGCACCGTCGGCTACGAATGGCTCGCGAACGGCACGCCCGTCGGCGAGGACGAGGCGATGCGGACGTTCGCCGCGCGGCTCGGCCTCGATCCCGTTCTGGACATGCAGTCCCTGGAGGCGCTGACCAGGCCCGACACGGGGGCCGACGCGCGCTCCAGGGTGCGAGGTCTTCTCGGTGTCCTCACGCGTGCGGGCCTTGCCCTTCCGGTGGGCCTGGTTCCCGGTGAAGCGGCCGACCGGCTCCGTGAGGTGGCGCGGGTGCAGCGGGACGTACGCAAGGTCGAATGGTCCGGATGGCGGGACGCGGTGCGGGCGGAGTTCGACGTGGTCGACAACGGCCCGCTCGGCCCCTGGGTGCGCGGTCCCAAGGCGCGGGCGCTGGCCGTGGCGCAGGTGGCGGCCGGTCTGCCGCTCGCGGCGTGGGCGGTACGGCGGCGCAGCGGGGGATGGGCCGTGGCGGCCGCGGTGCTGCTGGCGCAGGGGGCGCTCGGACTCGCGTACGACCGGATGCGGGCGGGCGACTGGGGCCATCGCGGCTGACCTCCTCGCGATGGTCCTCGGCGCTGGGCCTCCCGGTCCAGTCCGGTCGGGCTTGGCCTATATGGCCCGGCGCGGTCGGGTCAGGTCTTCGGGTGCCGCGTCACCGCGTCGAGGACCAAGGCCAGCAGGCGTTCTGGCCGACCGGGGTCCGCGGTCGCATGGGCCGTCGACAGGGCGATTCCGACGACCAGCTGGACCAGGTCAGGGGCGGTGAGGTCGCGGCGGGCCGTGCCCGTGCGCTGCGCGCGGGTCAGCAGTTGGTGTGCCGTGTCCTGGATGCGCTGATGACAGTCGAAGGCCGGAGCGTCGTCCGGTGTGTGTTGCTGTGGCTCTTCGGCCATCAGGGCGCCGGCCAAGCCGTGGCTGCCGCGCGCGTGGGCGAGGAAGGCGCGCAGCCACTCGGCCAGCGCCTCCTCGGGTGAGGTGGCGGCCGAGAGCTCGTCCGCGCGGTCGCACAGGGTGTCGATGCGGTCTTTCAGTACCGCCGTCAGCAGGGCGTGGCGCGCGGGGAAGTGGCGGTAGAGCGTGCCCGGGCCGACGCCTGCCCGGCGGGCGATGTCGTTCAGGGACGCCTCCGGACCCGCTTCGGAGAATGCCTCGCGCGCCGCGGCGGCGATGCGCTCACGATTGCGGCGAGCGTCCGCGCGGGGCTGTCGGCCGCGGGGCGCTATCTGCTGGGCCTCGGTGGCCACCGGGTCGATGACACCGTCCACGAGGTCGACGGGTATCCCGTCCCCGCGCGCGGGAGGGCCCTTTCGACGATGCGCCGCTATCTGGACTCCATGGACGCCGCCCCGGCCCACGGGCCGGTTCCCGACCCGGCGCCGCGCCGCGTCCTTGCGGCGCTCGGCCCGAAGATGCTGGCGCTGGCCGCCGAGCGGGCCTGGGGCGCACACCCGTACTTCGTGCCCGCGGAGCACACCGCGCTCGCGCGCGAGATCATGGGATCGGACGCCTTCCTCGGCGTCGAGCGTCGTCCTGGACACGGATGTCGAGCGGGCCCGCGAGGTGGCCGCCCGGCACGTCGCGGGTTACGTCACCAGCGCGCCCCACCAGGCGGCGAACGTCCGGCGCATGGGTTTCGGCGACGAGGACGTCGCCGGCTGGTCGACGCGATCGTCGCCTACGGAGACGTGGACGTGCTCCACGCGCGCGTGCGGGAGCATCTCGACGCGGGCGCCGACCACGTCTGCGTACAGGTGCTCACGGCCGATCCCGCGGCCCTGCCGCTGCCCGAGTGGCGTGAGCTCGCGCCCGCGCTCGTGGCGGTGTGACTACTCGTCCTCGTCCTCGTCGTCCAGCCGCGCGAGCCACGTCGCCAGGCGCTCGACCGGGACCTCGAAGTCGGGGTTGAGGTCCACGAAGGTGCGGAGCTGCTCGGCGAGCCACTCGAAGGTGACCTCCTCCTGGCCGCGCCGCTTCTCCAGCTCCTCGATGCCACGGTCGGTGAAGTACAACTCATGCTCCTGATGCGGACGGTCTCTGTCGCCCCATGGTAGGCGGTGGGCGCTGTGCTGCCGGTGTGGCCGGATTCGTACGGCCTGCGGGGCTCGCCCTGCAACCGTGCAGGCCAGTAACCTCGTCGCAGATCAAGTAGCGGGGTTCGAAGGGTGAGTTGAGAGCGGGGGGATGGGCTGTGGCGGGGCATGTCCAGCGGATCGAGCTGCCCGGCGGGAAGACGGTGTACGCCAGGATCGGCGCGGTCGGCGGACACGGTGCGGACGACGAGGATGTCGGCGTCCTCGACACCGCCGTCGCCAAGGTCGAGGAGCTCGGCGAGCTGATCCGCGGGGTCGGCGGCACCGTGCTCGACGCGGCGGCCGCCGCGCGGCCCGACGAGGCCAGCGTCACCTTCGGCGTGGAGCTCAGCGCCAAGCCCGGCAAGGTCATCGCCGTGCTCGCCGAGGGCGAGGCCAAGGCGTCCGTGCAGGTCACGCTCACCTGGCAGCTGAACGGCAGCGCCGCCACGCCTGACGGCCCTCCAGCGCCCGCGCCCGGCGCCGCCACGCCTGACGGCCGCGCCGCCACGCCCGGTGGCCCTGCGGCCGCGCACGGCGCCGCCGCGCCTGACGGCCGCGCCGCCCACCCTGACGGCCCTGCGCCCGCGCCCGGCGCCGTCACGCCTGACGGCCCTCCGGCCGCTCACCGGGTCGCCGCGCCTGATGGCCGGTCCACTGCCCACAGCGGCACCCGGCCTGGTGGCCAGTCCGCCGCGTCCGACGACTGGCCCGACGGCCGGGCCGCCGCCGGCCACGTAGATCGCCGCGCCGCCACGCCCGGCTGCACCCCGCCCGGTGGCCCTGCGCCCGCGCCCGGCGCCGTCACGCCTGACGGCCAGTCCACCGCACCCGCCGCCCGGCCCGCCGCCCGCCCCGAAGACCGCCGCGCCACCGCGCCCGGCGCCCCTCCGGCCGCCCACAGCGGCGCCGGCGCCGCCCACCCCGCCGCCCCCCATCCCCCCACACCCCCACATGCCTGAGCCCACCCCCCGCCTGGACGCCCTCGCGCAAGCCGCCACCGTGCACCTCCTCGCAGGGGACGGTGGCGGGGTCGGGTGTGGTGGTGTGGGGGACGCGCCTATGTGGGGCAGTGGGTTTTTTGTTGCGCCCGGGTGGGTGTTGACCTGTGCCCATGTGCTGCGGCCGCACCTCGCGAAGGACCGCGAGCGGCCGTTCGCGGTGCGGGGGGCCGATCTTGATGACGGCATTCCCGTAGCGGCCCGTCTCGCGCACTGGCTGATCAGCGACCACGAGCGGTCCCTCGTGCCGCCCGAGGAGGACCTCGCGCTGGTCCGGCTCCTCGACGACACCGTCGAGCACGAGTGCGTGTGGCTCGCCGACCGCGCCGTACGGCCGTTCGGCGAGGTCGTCGCGTACGGCTACCGGCCGGACGAGAACGAGGCGAGCGCGGGCGCCAAGCCCTGGAGCGCCGACGCCGAGATCAACGTCCGCGACGACGGCGCCGGGCTGCGCTTCAAGCCCGACATCGCCTTCCCCAAGGGCGTCTCCGGCGGCCCCCTGCTCGACCCGCGCACCGGCGCCGTCGTCGGCCTCATCAAGTCGCGGCGCAGGGAGCGGGACGGCGGCATGGCCGTAGCGACGCTCGCGCTGCGGCGGTTCGGTGCCGCCTACCGCGAGGTGACCGCCGCCCACGACCGCTGGCACGGCACCGTCCCGCGCGTCATCACCGGCGACAACTGGATCGACGAACAGCAGCGGCTCCTCGGCACGGAGCGGCGCCCGGGTCCCGACCTGTGGACCCCGAAGGACCGCCGCGCCGCCCTCGGCCTGCTCGCCCGCCTGCCCGACCCGGGCGCCGCGCCGTCCGTCGCCAAGATCGTGCGCAAGGTGCGGGGCCGCAGACCGCCCGGCGCCGCCCCCGCGCTGATGACCTGGCGCGACGGCCACGGGCTGCTCTACGACGGGGCCCTGCCCGAGGACGCGCTGACGTTCCTGCACTATCTGCGGCTCGTCGCCGCGTACGTACGCAGCCGCGGCGGCGACGCCGAGCCACTGGAGGCCTGGGTCGCCGAGCGGCTCAGGGAGGACGACCGCACCCATCTGCACGCCCTGGTGACCGACGCCCGGCTCCCCGACGAGCTGCGCCCCGAGCCCGGCGGCCCGGAGCGCGCGTCCGTGCCCTACCCGGGGCCGGGGGAGGGGCCCACGGTGACCGTCCTGCTCGACCCGGTGATCAGCGTGACGCCCGCCCGTTTCCACTGGCAGGTGTGGATCAACCACAGCGGACAGGGGGGCGATTTCGAGCGCGGCGACACGGAGATGGCAGCCGAGGACTACTCCGGAGAAGGGTTCCTGCCCGGCGAGCTCGTCCAGGCGCTGCGCGCCCCGCTGAGCCGGACCCTGCACAGGCTCGACGGCGAGGGCGCCCCCGTACCGCTGGAATTCGCCCTGCCCGCCGAGCACTTCGACACCCAGGTGCACCGCTGGCAGTTCGACGACATCGCGAAGCTGTACGCCACCGAGCGCCTCGGCACACAGCGGCGCGTGGTCCTGCGCGACCTCGCGCGCCGCGTGGATCCGGACAACGCCGACTGGCACGAACGCTGGGAGGCGATCGCCGCGGCCCGGGAGCTGGCGCCCGCCCGGGTGCCCGAGCGGGACAGCAGGCCGCAGGCCCGGCACTTCCAGAAGCTGCCGCATGCGTCGATCCCCGTGATGTGCCGCCCCGCCGGGCGCGGCGCGGGCCGCGACGCCATGAAGCTCGCCCTCGGCAGCGGCCACGGCGTCATGCTCTGGCACATCGAGGGGCACGCCACCCGCGGCTGCCAGGACTCGTGCGAGGAGCTGCACGCGGGCGTGGAGCGGCTGCTCGGCCGGGTGGGGTCGGTGGCCGAACTGCCCGACGCGCTCCGGCACATCCGGCAGGACATCAGCGCCGGCCGGGGCGACCGCCGCTGGGCCGAACCGCTCGCCCTGCTGTACGACGACCCGCGCAGGCCGCTGCCGCCCGAGGACACGATGCCGGCGGACTCGCCGTGAGGGCGACAGCGGACACGCGTACGTCCGTCGATGGCGCGGACCCGACAACTCCCTGGCCGAAAGCCGCTGTTGAGGCACGCGCGCGTGGGTACATTCCCAGGTGCCCGGCGCGGGCGCGCGTCGCCCCCGTCGGCCAGGACCTGACCAGTCACCGAAGCCGTCGAAGCCGTCGAAGCCGGCTGAGCCATCGAAGCCATCTACCGTCGACGAGGAGCACGCTGTGAGCGGATGGTTCATCTACGAGGGCGTCGGTGGTCCGGATCCGGACAAGATCGGACGGCTGCCGGGGCCGCCGCCCTGGCGCGCGTTCGACGCCGCTCCGGTGCCGTACGAGGTCCCGGACATCGACTCGGCCACCCGCCGCCGCCTCGGTGACAGCAACGTCCCGATGTCCGTGCAGGGCACCGACGCGCTCGAACTCGTCAACGCCGCCCTCTACCTGCGCCGCCCCCTCCTCGTCACCGGTGAGCCCGGCTCGGGCAAGAGCACCCTGGCGCACTCACTCGCGTACGAACTGGGACTCGGCCGCGTCCTGCAGTGGGCGATCGTCAGCCGCAGCGAACTGAAGGACGGGCTCTACACCTACGACGCGATCGGCCGCCTCCAGGACAACCAGCTCGGCCGCGACCACGCCGAGGACATCGGCCGCTATCTGCGGCTCGGGCCGCTCGGCACCGCGCTCATCGCCTCCGACCGGCCGCGCGTCCTGCTCATCGACGAGCTCGACAAGAGCGACATCGACCTGCCCAACGACCTCCTGAACGTGCTGGAGGAGGGCGAGTTCGGCATCCCGGAGCTGGAGCGGATCGCCGACCGGCCCGGGCAGGAGACCGTGCGCGTCCTCACCGACGACGGCCGCCGCGTGCCGGTCACCCGCGGCCGGGTGCGCTGCCGGGCCTTCCCCGTCGTCGTCCTCACCAGCAACCGCGAGCGCGAGTTCCCCGGTCCGCTGCTGCGCCGCTGCGTTCCCCTCGACCTGGAACCGCCGCGCGACCAGCGGCTCGCCGCGATGGTCCTCGCGCACTTCGGAGCCGGTTCGTACGACACGAACCTCGACCTCGTCGACCAGTTCACGGACGCCGAGTCGGACGGCGCGCTGCGCCCCACCGACCAGCTCCTGAACGCCATCTTCCTCGCCCAGCACGCCGCGCGGCAGGAGCCCGAGCGGCGCGAGGAGATCGCCGGGCTGCTCATGCGGCCCCTGGACCGCGGACCGCGGTGACGACATGACCCCCGCCCCGCACCGTGCCGACGCCGTGAGCGACGCGCTCGCGGCGCTCGTCGCACGCCTGCGGGACGCGGAACTGGCCCCGACCGTCCGGGAGCTGGCCGACTCCTTATGGCTCGCCCGGCAGGTCACGGCGTGCGGTGAGGGCGTCGAGGAGCGGCCCGCCGCCGACCCGCCGCGGCCCATCCGCTCCGGCGGCGGCGCGCACGACGACGCCGGACGGCACCGGGCACCCGTCCCGCCCGCCCCCGCGCCCCGTGCGGCGCCCCGGGCGGTGCCCCGGGCCCGCCTGGTCGTGCCCGTCGAGGAGGGCGGCGGCGCCGAGCGGCGCGACGGCGTGCCCGTGCAGGTACCGGCCGCCGCGGTGCTTCCCGACCCGCTCGCCCTGCAGCGCGCCCTGCGGCCCCTTCAGCGCTACCGGCCGCCCGTGCGGCCCGTCCCGCGCGACCTCGACGAACAGGCCACGGCGGAGCGCGCCGCCGACACCGGCCTCGTGGTCCCCGTCCTGCGGCACGCCCGGCGGCGCGAGGCACGGCTCCTGCTCGTCATGGACCTGTCCACGTCGACGGTCGTGTGGGAGCAGGCGCTCGGCGAGCTGCGGCACGTGTGCGAGCGCGCGGGGGCCTTCCGCGAGGTGCAGGTGCAGTTCCTGCACGAGGGCGAGGACGGCCGCCCCGGGTACGCGGCCACGGTCCGCCCCGGCGCCGCCCTCCAGGACCCCGAACGCCTGAGCGACCCCACGGGCAGCAGGCTGACCCTGGTCCTGAGCGACTGCGCGGGCCCGATGTGGCGCAGCGGGCGGATGCAGCGGCTGCTGTACCGCTGGGGCTCGCTCGCGCCGGTCGCCGTGGTGCAGCCGCTGCCGCAGCGGATGTGGCGGCGTACGCATCTTCCGGCGCAGCGCGGCCATCTGCACCGGCGCGAAGGGCCCGCCGGGCGCCTGGAGTTCGAGCCCGCGAACGGCGGCGCGGCGCGGCGGCGGGGCATTCCGGTGCCGGTGCTCGCGCTGCGCAGGTCGTCCGTCGAGGGCTGGGCCAAGCTGGTGTCGGGCGCCACCGGGCAGTCCCTGGAGGCGGCCGCCGGGCACGCAGAGGCCGGGCACGGGCCGTCCAGGGCGCCGGTGCGGGCCCGCCAGGAGGTCGGTGGCGCGGAGCGGGTGCGGGCGTTCCGGCGCACCGCGTCGCCCGCGGCCTGGCAGCTCGCCGTGTACCTGTCGGCGGTGCCGACGATCCTGCCGGTGATGCAGCTGGTGCAGCGCGCCATGCTGGCGGGCAGCGGGCCCGAGGTCCTCGCGGAGGTGCTGCTCGGCGGGCTCCTCAAGCGCCGCGAGCGGGACGAGGACCCCGAGGTGCTCGGCTACCGGTTCCTGGAGGGCGTCGAGGAGGAGCTGCTCGGGCATCTGGAGCGCGACGACGCCCTGCTGCTGCAGAAGCACTGCTCGGACTATCTGGAGCGGCGGTTCGGGCGCAGCGTGCACAACTTCCCCGCCACGGCGGTGGCGCTGCTCGGCGACAGCGGGGAGCCCGCGCCCGCGCCTCCCGGGGCCGACGTGGACCACCCGGCGCTGCGGGCCTTCGCCGAGGTCTCCGGGGAGGTCCTGCGGCGGTTCCTGCCGAGCGCGCGGGCGCAGGGGCGGGAGCCCGGGCGCGACGACCCCGAGGCGCTGCGGGAGGCCGCCGGGGAGGCGCGTGAGCGGTACGCGCGGGAGCGGCAGGTGCGGGACCTGGACCGCGCGGTGGAGCTGTTGGAGGCGGCGGCCGAGCGGTGCGGCGACGCGGTGAGGGACAAGGTTCTCAAAGAGCTCGGGGAGACGCTGTTCCTGCGGTGGACCGCGCGGCACGGCGCGGCGGACCTGCGGGACACGCTGCGGGTCGTGGCCACGGTCGGGGAGCGGTCGGCGCAGGCGCGGCTGCTGCTCGGCGCGGCGCTCATCGCGACCGCCGAGGAGGTGGAGCGCTCCGGCACGGCCGCGGCGGCGCTGCCGGACGCGGTGCGGGGCCAGGCGGAGCGCCTGGGCGGCGAAGGGCCCCTCGCGGCGCTCTGGGCGGAGTACCTCCTCCTGGACGACGCGACGGACGCGCTGCTGCCCGTTCCCGCCCACCTCGGCGACGACGCCGCGCACCCGGGCTGGCCGGCGCAGCAGGCCCTGGCGGAAGCGCTCGGCCGCCTCGCGGTGGTGGCGGCGCGGCTCGTGGAGGGGGGCGTGCGGGTGGCGGCCCGCGATGCGGGCGGCTCCACGCGCGGGTCCCGCAGCGGTTCCTCGGGCGCGTACGCGCGGCGCGGGCCGAACGCGCCCGTCGATCTCCAGCTGGCCCGGCGGTTCAAGGAGGAGGCCGGTGACCGCATCGCCGAGCAGCGCCGCCGCGACCGGAACATGGGCGTCACCCCGATGTCGGACGAGGACGAACGGGAGTACGCCCGCGCGGTCGTCGCGCAGCTCCTGGAGGAGCACGCGCGCGTGGAGCTCGCCGCCGGGCGTACGCCGTTCGACGCGGAGACGGAGGGGCGGTACGCGGACGCCGTGCACGCGGCGCTCTTCGCTGCGACCGGCGCGGGCGCGGACTCCGGGGACGGAAGCCTCACCTTCTCCACGGCGGACGCGGACGGCTACACCGCACCGGAAGGCCCGGGCCCCCGCGCGGGCCGCCTCGACCTCGGTGACGCCGCCTTCCACGGCAGCACGCTCGGCCGGGCCCGCCCCGGCTCCGCAGGCCACCGCGCCCCGGACGGCGCCGACGAGGGAAGCCCCTGGTTCGCGGCCCCCGGCGAGGAGAGCCGCGCGCGGGACGGCTCCGGCGAGGAAAGCCCTTGGTTCGCGGCCCGCGGTGACGGCTACGCCGAGGCCCCGCGCCCCCAGGACACCCACGCAGAGGCCCCGCGCCCCCAGGACACCTACGCCCAGGTCCCGCATCTCCAGAACGCCTACGAAGACCCCCGCCCGCAAGACGTCTACGTGGACTTCATGCGCCGCGCCATCAGCACCACCGGCGTCCTCACCCTCGGCCCCGACCAGGCGGGCGGCCACCTCCTGCGCGGCAGGCTGCGCAAGCGGCTCGCGCGGCACTACAGCGGGAGCGGCGAGATCCCCAGGGACGACCTGGGCGGCCGCTCCGTGCCGGACGCGAGCGGCGTCGCCCTCGACGCCTGCGACGACCTCCGGGTGGCCCTGGCGCACGACGGCTTCGACGCGGCCGAGCGGACGCGCGCCTGGCTCGACCTCGCCGACGCCCTCCAGCTCGCCCGCGCCGACGACCCCGACGAGGGCGGCCAGCGGCTGATCTTCGCCGCCGTGGACGAGGCCCTGGCGGCGGCGGACGGCGACCACGACCTGATTCTGGAGTGCCATGCGCGCGGCGCGGACGTGCACTGGGCGCGGTACGTCAGCTCGGGCCGCGACGAGTACCGCGAACTGGCCGTCGAACGCTGGGAGATGGCTCTCCCACTGGCCCCCCGCGACGACCCGGCCAGGGCGCGCCTGCTGCACCGCCTGGGCGCCGCCCTCGCCCGGCGCGGCGCCGACACCCGCTCGGCGGCCGACACCGACGCGGCCGTACGCCATCTGCGCGAGGCCGTCGAGGCGACCTCGACGGCCGACCCGGAGCGCGACGAGCGGCGCATGCAGCTGGCCGACGCCTACGTCGCCCGCTTCGCGGCGCAGGAGGTCCTCGCCGACCTGTACGAGGCCGACTGGCTGTTCGGCGCGGTGGCCCGCTCCCTCGTCGACCCGCACCTCGCCGCGTACAGCTGGCTGCGGCGCGGCGAGGTCGCGGCGCGCCTCGCCGTACGCACCGACGCCCTCGCCCAGCTGCGCCGCGCCGACGAGTACTACCGCCGCGCCGCCGAGGCCGCCGTCGAGGCGGGCGACGCCGACCTCGCCGCCGAGGCGCACCACTCGCGCGGCGAGACGCTGGAGCAGCTGGAGGAGCCCGATCTGGCCGTTCTCGCGTACCGCGAGGCCCTGCGCCGGCTCCCCGAACCTCCGTCCGCCGCGGTCGCCGTACGGGCCGAAGAGCTGCGCGCCGCCCTGGCCCGCCTAGAGTCCCTCCCGGGCGAGGCGTGAGCGCCCCCGCCGCCCCGAGCGGCATACCCCTGCCCGAGCTGCCGCCCCTCGCCGCCCTCGCGCCCCACGCGGACCGCGCCGGCCACCCCGTCTACGCCGCGCTGCTCGCCGATCTCGTCGAAGCGGCCGCGTACGAGGGTCCTGTCGTCGCCCAGTACGAGGACGCCCCGTGAGCCACCCCGCCTGGCCGCACGCCACCCTGGACCCGGCCGCACACCGGCCCGTCCCCTTCCGTCAGTTCGTCCTCAAGGTCCACGGCCGCTGCAACCTGGACTGCTCGTACTGCTACGTCTACCGCTCCCCGGACGCCAGTTGGCGCGAGCGCCCCGCCCGTGCCGACACCACCGTCATGCGCCGCACCGCCGCCCGCGTCGCCGAACACGTCACCCGGCACCGGCTGCCCCGGATACGGATCGAACTGCACGGCGGCGAACCGCTGCTGACCGGCCCCGACGCCGTCATCGCGTACGCCCGTGAGGTCCGGGACGCCGTGCCCGCCGACTGCCGGGTGACCGCGACCGTCCAGACCAACGGCACCCTGCTCACCGGACGCGCCCTCGACCGCCTCGCCGCCGCCGGTATCCGCGTCGGCCTCAGCCTCGACGGCGGCCGCGCCGCCCACAACGCCCGCCGCACCGACCACGCGGGCCGCCCCGCCTGGCCCGCCGCTCGGAACGCCGCCCGGCTGCTGGCGGCGCGCCCGGACACGTACGCCGGAATCCTCTGCACCATCGACCTCGCCGCCGACCCGGTCGACGTGTACGAGTCGCTGCTCGGCCTGGACCCGCCCGGCGTCGACTTCCTGCTCCCGCACGGCAACTGGGCCGCCCCGCCGCCCGGCATCGCGCCCGAGGAGCGGCCCGGCAGACACCGGCCACGCCCCACCCCCTACGGCGACTGGCTCGCCACCCTCTTCGACGCCTGGTGGGACGCCGGCCGGATGCGCACCCGGGTCCGCCTCTTCCGGGAGATCGTGGCGCTCCTCCTCGGCCTGCCCAGCACCGCGGAGGCCGTGGGGCTCTCGCCGCTCGCCGCGGTCGTCGTCGACACGGACGGCGCGATCGAACAGGTCGACTCCTTGAAGTCGGCGTACGCGGGAGCCCCCGCGACCGGCCTCGACGTCTTCGGGCACGACTTCGAAGAGGCATTGCGCCATCCTGGCGTCGCCGCCCGCCAACTCGGTCTTGAAGGCCGCTCCGAGGAGTGCCGGGCCTGCCCGGTGGTCCGGGTCTGCGGCGGCGGAAACTACGTACACCGCTACGCCCCCGGCAGCGGATTCCTGCACCCCAGCGTCTACTGCGCCGACCTGGAACGGCTCATTCGGCACATCGCCGACCGTCTTTCCACCACCGCGACCGCATTACCCGCCCCAAGTCGTCTATTCTGACGCCCCTTTGGCGCACAATTGGATTCCCTGTGCACACACGTGACCGTTTCGCCCTGGCGTGACCCGTCGGCGACACCGGAGAAGGAGGCCGCACATGACCGGAGACACCGGGGGTGAACGGCCGCACGTCACCGTGGTCTTCGCCGGCCAGAGCGAGTCCTGGGCCAAGTGGATCGAGCACCAGATCCGCGCCGCGGGCCGCGCCACCACCCTGGTCCGCTGGAACCCGCTGCGGCGCCCGCCCGCCACCGACGCCCTCACCGGCCTCCTCGAAGCCCCCGGCCGCGTCCTGCTCCTCATCGACGACTGGTACGAGCGGCTCGGCAACGACCGCTTCGAGGACTGGGCCGCCGCGCTCCGCGAGGTGCTGCCCGCCCACCGCGACCGCATCGCCGCCGTCAGCATCACCGCGCGGGCCCTGCCCGACGCCGTCATCGCGCTGGCCCCCGTCGAACTGCGCGGCCTGCGCCCCGAGGTGGCCCGCAGCCGCGTCCTGGAGTGCGCGGGGATCGCCGCCCCCGCCACTCTCGTCGACCTCTCGCCGGGCCCCCGCTTCCCCGACGACCTGCCGGAGGTGTGGAACGCCCAGCGCCGCAACCGCCGCTTCACCGGCCGCACCCGCCTCCTGGAGACCGTCCACGACACCTTCGCGGCGGCCGGCACCGAAGGCTGCACCATCGCCCTGCACGGCCCGGGCGGCATCGGCAAGACCCAGCTCGCCCTGGAGTACGTCCACCGCTTCGCCGGCGACTACGACATCGTGTGGTGGGTCACCGCGGCGGGCCGCGTCACCGCCCGCGAGCAGTTCGCGGCCCTCGCTCCGCAGCTGGGCATCGAGATGTCCGGGCAGCTCGACACCGTCATCGACGCCACACGGCGCGAACTGGCCCGCACGACGCGCCCCTGGCTGATCGTCCTCGACGGCGCGGACACCCCCGAGAAGGTCCTCGACCTGATACCCGAGGGGCGCGGCCACGTCCTGATCACCACCCTCCGCGCCGAGTGGGCCGTCCACACCGAGAAGGCCGTACGCATTCCGCCCTTCCAGCGCGGCGAGAGCGTCGCGTTCGTCGGCCGCAGGGCCGCCAGGCTCACCGAGGACGACGCCGACCGGCTGGCCGAGGCCGTCGAGGACATGCCGCTGCTCCTCGACCAGATGGCGGCCTGGCTCGACGTCACCCCCACCGCCGACGTGCCCGGCTACATCAAGGACATCCGGGCCGGCAAACCCGACCGCTTCGGCGTCGTGGAGTCCCGCGACTACCCCGAGTCCTTCCAGGTCGCCTGGGCCAAGACCCTCAACACCCTGCGCGACGGCGCCGCGACGGCCTGGCAGCTCCTCAACCTCCTCGCCTGCTTCTCCCCGGACGTCGTGCCCGTCCGGCTCCTCCAGACCTCCCGCCACGGCGACCTGCCGCGCCCGCTCGCCGAGCTGGTCTCCGAGCCGAGCAGCTGGAACACCGCGCTGCGCAGACTCTCCGAGATCACCTCGATGCGCGTCGAGTACGAGCCGGGGCGCATGGACATCCAGCGCGTCAGCACCCTGCGCATGCACCGCCTCTTCCACCGCTACGTCGTCGGCATCCAGTCCCCCCTCGACCGCAGGCGCTACTCCGAGGCCGCCCGCAAGGTCCTCGTCTCCGCCGACCCGCGTGACCCCGCCTCGCCCGGCAACTGGGCGCGCTACGCCGAACTGATACCCCACCTGGAGCCGTCCGGCGCCCTCGCCTCCACCGACGACGACGTACGCGAACTCGTCCTCAACTGCATCGAGTACCTGCGCATGCGCGGCGAGGAGAAGGACGGCTGGTGGCTCAGCAGGGAAGCCGTCAGGCACTGGCGGCCCGCGTCGGGCCCCACCGACCGCGCCGTGCTCGTCGCCGTCCACCAGCAGGCGAACATGCTGCGCGGCCTCGGCCGCAACACCGAGGCGGAGGCCGTGGGCCGCGACATCCTGGAGCGCCTGACCGCCACCGACGAAGCCCGCCCCATCGAGGTGATCCGCGCCAAGGACGGCCTCGGCGGCACCCTCATGGCCCTCGGCCGGTACGGCGAGGCCCGCGCGTTCTTCGAGGACGCCGCCGGCCAGGCGTCGACGGAGCTGGGCGGCGAGAACGTACCCCGCACCCTGAGCCTGCGCAGCAACCTCGCGGTCGCCGTCGGACTCCAGGGCCACTACGCCGAAGCCCTCGCCCTGCACCGCAAGATCCTGGAGGCCCGCGTCCAGCTCCTCGGCGGCAAGAACCCGCTGACGCTGCACTCCGCGCTGCGCACCGCCTGGATGCTGCGCCTGCTCGGCAACTACGCCGAGGCCCAGCAGATCCAGGGCCACAACTCCCGCCTGCACAGCCAGGTCCTGGACCGCCACCACACCCAGACGCTGTACGCCGAGCACAACCTCGCGCTGTGCGCACGGCGCACGGGAGACCTCCAGTTCGCGCAGGCCATGATGGGCCGGGTCCGCGAGAAGCTGCTGCGCAAACGCGGCGCCCGGCACCCCGACACGCTCATGGTGTCCTGCGACTACGCCATGCTCCTGCGCCACCTCGGCCGTGCCGACGAGGCCCGCGAGCTGGCCGACAGCACCGCCTCGCTGTACGAGACGCAGCTCGGCGAGGCCCATCCGTACGCCGCCGGGGCACGGGACAACGTCTCCGTGCTGCTGCGGGACGCGGGCGACCTGCGCGCGGCCCTCGCCGTGTCCCACCGGGCGCGGGCCCGGATGGAGCGGGCCGTGGGCCCGGACCACCCCTGGACGCTCGGCTGCGCGCTGAACGCCGCCACGACGCTCGCGCTCAGCGGCGACATCGCGGCAGCGGCGGACCTCGGCGAGGCCGCGGTGGCGCGCTCCGCCCGCGTCCTCGGGGAGTCGCACGGCCTCACCCGCGACCTGAGGGCCGGGCTCGCCCTGGACTACGAGCCGTCGGGCCGCCCCGAGAAGCACACCGAACGCGCCCGCCTGTACTGGGACTTCGAGCCCCACCCGATCTGAGACGCGTACGCCGGTGGGCCCGGCCCCGAGCGACAAGCACTCGGGGCCGGGCCCACCGTTCGCGGGACCGCTGAGACCTAGGCCTCGAAGACCTCGCTCAGGAGCTGCTCCTGCTCCTGCTCGTGGCGCTTCTTGGAGCCGACCGCCGGGGACGAGCCGTGCGGGCGCGAGATGCGCCGCAGCCGCTCGCCGTGCGGGATGTCCGCGCCGACCGCCAGGTCCAGGTGGTCGATGAGGTTGAGGGCGATGAAGGGCCACGCGCCCTGGTTCGCCGGCTCCTCCTGCGCCCACAGGTACTTCTCGGCGTTCGGGAACTTGGAGATCTCCTCCTGGAGCTCCGCACCCGGCAGCGGGTACAGGCGCTCGATGCGGATGATCGCCGTGTCCGTGACGCCGCGCTTCTGCCGCTCGGCCTCCAGCTCGTAGTAGAGCTTGCCCGCGCAGAAGACGACCTTGCGGACCGCGTTCGGGTCCACGGTGGCGTCGCCGATGACGGGGCGGAAGCCGCCCGTCGTGAACTCCTCCGTCTTGGACGCGGCGGCCTTCAGGCGCAGCATCCACTTCGGCGTGAAGACCACCAGCGGCTTGTGGTGCGGGTTGTGCACCTGCCACCGCAGGAGGTGGAAGTAGTTCGACGGGAGGGTCGGCATCGCGACCGTCATGTTGTTCTGCGCGCACAGCTGGAGGAAGCGCTCCGGGCGGGCGGACGAGTGGTCCGGGCCCTGGCCCTCGTAGCCGTGCGGCAGGAGCAGGGTGACGCCGGAGGTCTGGCCCCACTTCTGCTCCGCCGAGGAGATGAACTCGTCGACGACGGTCTGCGCGCCGTTGACGAAGTCACCGAACTGGGCCTCCCACATCACGAGGGACTCGGGACGGGCCAGCGAGTAGCCGTACTCGAAGCCCATCGCCGCGTACTCCGAGAGCAGCGAGTCGTAGGCGTTGAAGCGCGCCTGGTCCTCGGAGAGGTACAGCAGCGGGGTGTAGTCGTCGCCCGTCGCGCGGTCGATGAGGACCGCGTGGCGCTGGCCGAACGTGCCGCGGCGCGAGTCCTGGCCCGCGAGGCGCACCGGGGTGCCCTCAAGGAGCAGGGAGCCGAGGGCGAGCGTCTCGCCCATGCCCCAGTCGATCGTGCCGTCCTCGACCATGGCCGCGCGGCGCTGCAGCTGCGGCAGCAGACGCGGGTGCACGGTGACGCGGTCGGGGATGTTGACCTGGGACTCGGCGATGCGCTTGACGACCTCCTGGGAGATCGCGGTGTTCACCGTGACGGGGAACTCGGCCTCCGGGCCCGGGACCTCCACCGGCGAGGGCTGCGAGGTGGCCTCGCGGACCTCCGTGAAGACCTTCTCCAGCTGGCCCTGGTAGTCCTGGAGCGCCTGCTCGGCCTCTTCCAGGGTGATGTCGCCGCGACCGATGAGGGACTCGGTGTAGAGCTTGCGCACCGAGCGCTTCTTGTCGATCAGGTCGTACATCAGCGGCTGGGTGAACGCCGGGTTGTCCGACTCGTTGTGCCCGCGGCGGCGGTAGCAGATGAGGTCGATCACGACGTCCTTGTTGAACGCCTGACGGAACTCGAAGGCGAGCCGCGCCACGCGGACGACGGCCTCGGGGTCGTCGCCGTTCACGTGGAAGATCGGCGCCTCGATCATCCGCGCCACGTCCGTCGAGTACATCGACGAGCGGGACGACTCCGGGGCGGCGGTGAAGCCGACCTGGTTGTTGATGACGACGTGGACCGTGCCGCCGGTGCGGTAGCCCCGCAGCTGCGACATGTTCAGCGTCTCCGCGACCACGCCCTGGCCCGCGAAGGCCGCGTCGCCGTGGAGGGCGACGGGCAGGACCGTGAAGTCCGTGCCGCCCTTGTTGATGATGTCCTGCTTGGCGCGGACGATGCCTTCCAGGACCGGGTCGACCGCCTCCAGGTGGGAGGGGTTGGCGGCCAGCGAGACCTTGATCTGCTCGCCGTCCAGGCCGGTGAAGGTGCCCTCGGCGCCCAGGTGGTACTTCACGTCGCCGGAGCCGTGCATCGACTTCGGGTCGAGGTTGCCCTCGAACTCGCGGAAGATCTGGGCATACGACTTGCCGACGATGTTCGCCAGGACGTTCAGCCGGCCACGGTGGGCCATGCCGATGACGACCTCGTCCAGGCGCGACTCGGCGGCGGAGTCGATGACCGCGTCGAGCAGCGGGATGACGGACTCGCCGCCCTCCAGGGAGAAGCGCTTCTGACCGACGTACTTGGTCTGGAGGAACGTCTCGAACGCCTCGGCGGCGTTCAGACGGCGCAGGATGCGCAGCTGTTCCTCGCGCTCCGGCTTGGTGGCGTGCTGGCGCTCGATGCGGTCCTGGAGCCACCTGCGCTGCTTCGGGTCCTGGATGTGCATGAACTCGACGCCGGTGGTGCGGCAGTACGAGTCGCGCAGCACGCCGAGGACGTCGCGCAGCTTCATCATCGACTTGCCGGCGAAGCCGCCGACCGCGAACTCCCGCTCAAGGTCCCACAAGGTGAGGCCGTGCTCGGTGATGTCCAGGTCGGGGTGCTTGCGCTGCTTGTACTCCAGCGGGTCCGTGTCGGCCATGACGTGGCCGCGCACCCGGTAGGAGTGGATCAGCTCGAAGACGCGGGCGGCCTTCGTGACGTCGTCGTCGTGCGAGGCGTCGATGTCCTTGAGCCAGCGGACCGGCTCGTAGGGGATGCGCAGCGCCTCGAAGATCTCGTCGTAGAAGCCCTGCTCGCCGAGGAGGAGGTTGGCGACGATCCGCAGGAACTCGCCGGAGGCGGCGCCCTGGATGACCCGGTGGTCGTAGGTCGACGTGAGCGTCATGACCTTCGAGATGCCGAGCTTGTTCAGGGTGTCCTGGGAGGTGCCCTGGAACTCCGCGGGGTAGTCCATCGAGCCGACGCCCATGATGACCGACTGGCCGGGCATCAGACGCGGCACGGAGTGGACGGTGCCGAGGCCGCCGGGGTTGGTCAGGGAGACCGTGACGCCGGTGAAGTCGTCCATGCCGAGCTTGCCGTCGCGGGCGCGGCGGACGATGTCCTCGTAGGCCTGCCAGAACTCGAAGAAGTTCATGGTCTCGGCCTTCTTGATGCCCGCGACGACCAGCTGGCGGTCGCCGTTGGGCTTCACCAGGTCGATGGCGAGGCCGAAGTTGATGTGCTCCGGCTTGACCAGCGTCGGCTTGCCGTCCTTCTCCACGAAGGAGTAGTTCATCGACGGCATGGCCTTGATGGCCTGCACCATCGCGTACCCGATCAGGTGCGTGAAGGAGATCTTCCCGCCGCGGGCGCGCTTGAGGTGGTTGTTGATGACGATGCGGTTGTCGAAGAGCAGCTTCACCGGGACCGCGCGGACCGACGTCGCCGTCGGGACCTCGATCGAGGCGTTCATGTTCTTGGCGACAGCGGCGGAGGGGCCGCGCAGCGTCACGTACTCCGGACCGGCCGGGGCTTCCTTCGCGGGCTCCGCCTTGGTGGCGGCGGGCTTCGCGGTGGCCGGCTCGGCCGCGGCGGGCTTCGCCGCGGCGGGAGCGGACTGCGGCGCGGCGGCGCTCGCGGCCGGTGCGGCCGGAGTCTGCGGCGCCGCGGGTGCCGGGGCGGCCGGAGCCGGCGCGGCGGGCGCGGCGGGCGTGGCGGGAGTGCTGGGGGACGCGGCCCCCGCGGCCGCGTCACCCGCCGGCTTCGCCGGGGCGGCTGCTACGGAAGCGCCCACCCCTGGCTTGTAGTCGGCGAAGAAGTCCCACCAGGCTCGGTCGACCGAATTCGGGTCCTGGAGGTACTGCTGATAGATCTCGTCGACGAGCCACTCGTTGGGACCGAAGGCTGCGGCAGGGTTCTTGCCCTGCCCGTCTTGGTCGGTCGAGATGCTCGAGTTACTGGGGGACTGTGGCGACACGGCGGTAACCGCCCTCTTCCGCTTCACAAGGTGATGGACAGCGGAAATAAAGGCTACGCCTCCATCGGCGCGAGGTGCAGACCGGGCCCGTCATCCGTCGCGTAAGTCACACTGGGCCGGGGGTTTCGGGGGTGTAAATGGCGGGAAACAAGCGAGGTTCCGCAACGCGAGATGGCCGCGCGAGTACGTCTACGGGACGTTTACGCGCGGCGGCGGTCCCCGAGTGCCCACGAGAGCGGCCGGTGAATCGCTTCCGCTTCGAACCCTACGTCAACTTCACGCCTCGGACAGGCCCGGAAGAGTGACCTGGATGCGGCAGCCGCGAGGGGATTCGGCCACCCCGATGTGGCCGCCGTGCAGATCGACCGCCCAGCGCGCGATGGCGAGGCCGAGGCCGGTGCCGCCGTCGTTGGCCGAGTTCTTGGCGGGGGCTCCGGCGTGGCTGCCGCGGTTGAAGCGCTCGAAGACGCGGTGCCACTCCGACTCCGGGATGCCGGGGCCCTCGTCGAGCACCTCCAGGTCCAGGGACTCGGGGCAGGGGCCGCGCCGGGCCCGCACCGTCACCCGGCCGTGCGGCGGGCTGTGCTTGACCGCGTTGTCGATGAGGTTCGCCACGACCTGGTGCAGGCGCTCCGCGTCCGCGTGGGCGGTCAGCTCCGGGGGCGAGACGTCCAGGTGCAGATGGACGTCCGTACGCGTGTGGCTGCCGGAGCCGGAGGCGATGCCCGCGCGCGCGGAGGCGACCATGTTGGCCTCCTTCAGTACGCCCGACAGATACGGCCAGACCTCGAAGCGGCGGGCCTTGAGCGGTACGACGCCGTTGTCGAGCCGGGAGAGGTCGAGGAGCGTCTCGACGAGCCGCCCCAGGCGCTCGGTCTGCTTCAGGGCGGTGCGCATCGTCTCGGGGTCGGCCGCCGAGACTCCGTCGACGACGTTCTCCAGGACCGCGCGCAGGGCGGCGATGGGGGTGCGCAGCTCGTGGCTGACGTTGGCGACGAGCTCCTTGCGCTGGGTGTCCTGGGCCTCCAGGTCGTCGGCCATGGCGTTGATCGTGGTGGCCACGTCGCCCAGCTCGTCGCGCCGGTCGGCGCCGCGCACCCGGCGCGTGTAGTCGCCGTGGCTGACGGCGCGGGCCACCGCGTTCATCTCGTCGAGCGGCGCGGTGAGGCTGTGCGCCACGAACTGCGTGATGAGCAGCGTGGCGATCACCGAGAAGACGGTGATGAAGCGCAGCTCGGTCTCGGTCTTCATGGCGACGAGGAGCAGCCCCGTGGTGATGAAGACGGAGACGACCACGAGGGCGCCGAGCTTGGTCTTGATGGAGAACGGCCGCAGCCCCTGAAAAGACCCGAAAGGCCCGAATGGCCCGCTCATGGCAGGACCGGCCTCACGGCGTCGGGGTTTCGAGGGCGTATCCCACGCCGTGCACCGTCCGGATCCGCTCGGCGCCGATCTTCCGGCGCAGCGCCTTGATGTGGCTGTCCACGGTCCGGGTGCCGGACGCGTCGGCCCAGTCCCAGACCTCCGCGAGCAGCTGCTCGCGGGAGAGGACGGCGCGCGGGGTGTTGGCCAGACAGACCAGGAGGTCGAACTCCGTGGGTGTCAGATGGACGTCCTCGCTGCGCACGCGCACACGCCGCTGGGCGTGGTCGATCTCCAGCTCGCCCAGGCGCAGGATGCCGCTGCGGGGGGTGGTCGCGGCGAGCGCGGCCCGCTCGACCCTGCGCAGCAGGACGTGCACGCGGGCCGCGAGCTCGCGCATGGAGAACGGCTTGGTCATGTAGTCGTCCGCGCCGACGCCGAGTCCGACCAGCATGTCCGTCTCGTCGTCACGCGCGGTGAGCATCAGGACCGGGACGGGGCGCTGGGCCTGGACCCGGCGGCACACCTCCAGGCCGTCGAAGCCCGGCAGCATGATGTCGAGAATCAGCAGGTCGGGCTGCCAGGCCTGAGCCGTGTCGACCGCCGAAGGACCGTCCCCGGCCGTTTGCACAACAAAACCCTCGGCACGCAGCCGGGCGGCGATGGCGTCGACGATCGTCGGGTCGTCCTCGACCACCAGGACCCGGCGCTGGGCGCCCGGTGTCGCCGCCGTGGCGCTGTTGTGGGAGGTGTGTGTCTGCTCCATCGCCCGCCCCTGACACTGATCGCTTGTGTTCGGTCAGCAGGGTACGGGTCGCGAAGGCACCTCGGCTACGCAGCCCTGACGCCGAGGTGCACCACGTCGGGGACGCCTCGGGCAACGCGGATCTCTTCCGTCCGTACCCCCTGGAATCCGGCATTCCGTAGAGCGTCGTCGAAAGCGGACGAGGGCTTGGCGGACCATACGGCGAGGACTCCGCCGGGGGTGAGGCGGGCTTTGCAGGAGGCCAGACCGGCAGGCGAGTAAAGGGAGTTGTTGCCCTCCGTCACCGTCCAGTCGGGTCCGTTGTCGATGTCGAGACAGAGCGCGTCGTACGTCTCCGGCGGGCCGGAGAGCGGTTCCGCGCCCCCCTCGGTGCGCCCATTGATGTAGGTGACGAGGTCGGTGTGAAGAATTCGCGTACGCGGATCGGCGAGCGCGGCGGCGGACAGCTCGGCGAGCGGTCCGTGCCGGTGCCAGTCGATGATGGAGCTCTCCCGTTCGACGACGGTGATGCGTCCCCAGCCGGGGTCGGCGGCGGCGTGCGCGAGGGAGAACCCGACGCCGAGTCCGCCGATCAGCACGGCGGGCTCCGGGCGGCCGTCGAGGGCGTCCCGCGCCGCGTCGACGAGCAGTCGCTCGGAGCGGCCGTCGGAGGTGTCCATCAGGAAACAGCCGTTGGCGATGATCTGCAGCAGCTCACCGTGGCGCCGCAGCACGACCTCGCCGTACGGGCCCTCGCGCCGGTCCAGGACGACGGGGGCGGTGGTGGTGTGGGTGGGCATGGGCTCAGCGTATGAGCGGGAGCTCGGGGCCTGCCAGCCTGTGCGGCAACGCGGAAGTCGCCCCTGAGGTTGCTGTGAATCGCGTCCCGCGTGGCGTCGGTCATAGACAGCGCCCGAAAAGAGGGCAAAGGGTGGGGCGGGACGGAAGGAGCGCCTCACCCGTGAACCAGAGCGTCCAGCCCTCGGACACCGCGCCGGTCCCCCCTGGGCCGCCGCCCCTGAACGGGCTCCCCCGCCAGCCGGGCCGCCGCCCGCAGCCCTTGGAACCCCCGGCCGCGGCAGCGACCGGCACAACCGGCGGGCGCCGCCCCCGGATTCGGCCCTGGCTGCTGCTGCCCGGCCCCAAGGGCACGCCCTTCACCTTCGGGTACGCGCTCGTTCTCGTCGCCACCTCTCTTCTCGGTCAGTACGCCGACCCGGACCTCGTCGACGCGCTGCTCCGTGGGTCCAGTACCGATGTCGCGCACCTCGTGCACAGCCCCGCCCTCGTGCTCGTCGCCAGCGCCCTGTGGATCGCGGGTGGCATCGCGTCGCCGTACGCGATCGGCTTTCTGCTGGTTCTCACCGCGCTGGAGCGCCGCATCGGGGGCCGGCGCACCGCCGGGGTCTTCCTGCTCGGGCACGTCGTCGCCACCCTCGCGACGGAGGTGCCGGTCGGGCTCTCGGTGCTCGCGGGGCATCTGCCCGACAGTTCGCTGCACCGCCTCGACTACGGCATCAGCTTCGGCGTGGCCGCCGGCGTCGGCGCGCTCGCGGGGCTGCTCCCGCCGTGGCCGCGGTGGGCCGTGCTGGCCGGCTTCGGCTGGATGCTGATCGAGGACCTGATCGAGTTCGCCGACCCGATGACGAACTGGGGCCACCTGCTGGCGCTCGTGGTCGGCGTCTCGACGTGGCCGCTGCTCGGGCGCGGGCGCCGGTCCGGGCGCCCCGACAGGTGATCGCTCAGAGCGAACAGCCCTTGGGGAACATCGCGGCACTCACAAGCATTGAGTCGGTATAGCTCAACTTGGATGCCGAAAGGGAGATCATGGCTACTGAGTCCACCTCGTACACTCCGCTCACTCTGCCTGTGCTGCCGCTCGACGACGAGGTGGTCCTGCCCGGCATGGTGGTCCCGTTCGACCTCTCCGACGCCGAGGTGCGCGCCGCGGTGGAGGCCGCGCAGGCCGCGGCCCGTTCCGAGGGCGACAGCAAGCCGAAGGTGCTGCTTGTTCCGCGCATCGACGGGACGTACGCCGCCACCGGCGTCCTCGGCACCGTCGAGCAGGTCGGGCGGCTCTCCGACGGCGACCCCGGCGCCCTCATCCGCGGCCGCGGCCGGGTGCGGATCGGCGCCGGTACGACCGGCCCCGGCGCGGCCCTCTGGGTCGAGGGGCAGAAGATCGACGACTCCGTGCCCGAACCGCTGCCGGGCGCCGTCACCGAGCTGGTCAAGGAGTACAAGGCCCTCGCCACCAGCTGGCTGAAGAAGCGCGGCGCCTGGCAGGTCGTCGACCGCGTCACGCAGATCGACGACGTCTCCGCGCTCGCCGACAACTCCGGATACTCCCCCTTCCTCACCACCCAGCAGAAGATCGAACTCCTGGAGGCCGAGGACGCGGTCGCCCGCCTCAAGCTCGCCACCGCGCAGCTGCGCGAGCACCTCGCCGAGCAGGACGTCGCCGAGACGATCGCCAAGGACGTCCAGGAGGGCGTGGACAAGCAGCAGCGCGAGTTCCTGCTGCGCCGCCAGCTGGACGCCGTACGCAAGGAGCTGCGCGAGCTCAACGGCGACAGCAAGGACGCAGCCGAGGAGTCCGACGACTACCGCGCCCGCGTCGAGGCCGCCGACCTGCCCGAGAAGGTGCGTGAAGCCGCCCTCAAGGAGGTCGACAAGCTGGAGCGCGCGAGCGACCAGTCGCCCGAGGGCTCGTGGATCAGGACCTGGCTGGACACCGTTCTCGAACTGCCCTGGACCGAGCGGACCGAGGAGGCGTACGACATCCGCGGCGCGCAGGCCGTCCTCGACGCCGAGCACGCGGGCCTCGAAGACGTGAAGGAGCGCATCACCGAGTACCTCGCGGTGCGCAAGCGCCGCTCCGAGCGCGGCCTCGGCGTCGTCGGCGGCCGCCGCGGCGGTGCGGTCCTCGCCCTGGTGGGCCCTCCGGGTGTCGGCAAGACGAGTCTCGGCGAGTCCGTCGCGCACGCCATGGGCCGCAAGTTCGTGCGGGTCGCGCTCGGTGGCGTACGCGACGAGGCGGAGATCCGCGGACACCGTCGTACGTACGTGGGGGCGCTGCCCGGACGGATCGTGCGGGCCATCAAGGAGGCCGGGTCCATGAACCCGGTGGTGCTCCTCGACGAGATCGACAAGGTGGGCTCGGACTTCCGGGGCGACCCGGCCGCCGCCCTCCTCGAAGTGCTCGACCCGGCGCAGAACCACACCTTCCGGGACCACTACCTGGAGGTGGAGCTGGACCTGAGCGACGTCGTCTTCCTGGCGACGGCGAACGTCCTCGAAGCCATCCCGGAGGCGCTGCTCGACCGCATGGAGCTGGTCCGGCTCGACGGCTACACCGAGGACGAGAAGGTCGTCATCGCCCGCGACCACCTGCTCCCGCGCCAGCTGGAGCGGGCGGGCCTGGAGAAGGACGAGGTGGTCCTCGACGAGAGCGCGCTGCGCAAGCTCGCCGGTGAGTACACGCGCGAAGCGGGCGTCCGCAACCTCGAACGCTCCGTGTCGCGGCTGCTCCGCAAGGTCGCGGCCCAGCACGAACTGGGTGAGCGGCAGCTGCCGTTCACCGTCACCGACGAGGATCTGCGGGGCCTGATCGGGCGGCCGCACCACGTGCCCGAGTCCGCCCAGGACCCGGCCGAGCGCCGCACCGCGGTGCCGGGCGTGGCCACCGGACTCGCGGTCACCGGAGCCGGCGGCGACGTGCTGTTCGTGGAGGCGTCGCTCGCCGACCCGGAGACCGGCGCCACGGGGCTCACGCTCACCGGCCAGCTCGGTGACGTGATGAAGGAGTCGGCGCGGATCGCGCTGAGCTTCCTGCGCGCCCACGGGGCCGAGATGGAGCTGCCCGTCGGCGACCTGAAGGACCGGGGGGTGCACGTCCACTTCCCGGCCGGCGCGGTCCCCAAGGACGGGCCGAGCGCGGGCGTCACGCTGACGACCGCCCTCGCCTCGCTGCTCAGCGGGCGCCAGGTGCGTACGGACGTGGCGATGACCGGTGAGATCTCGCTGACCGGCCGGGTCCTGCCGATCGGCGGCGTCAAGCAGAAGCTGCTCGCCGCGCACCGCGCCGGGATCACCACGGTGATCATCCCGAAGCGGAACGAGGCGGACCTGGACGACGTCCCGGCCGAGGTCCTGGAGAAGCTGGACGTGCACGCGGTCACGGATGTGCGCCAGGTGCTCGAACTGGCGCTCACCGAAGCCACCGCCACCGTGGCCGAGGTGAAGGCCCCGGTCGCGGCGTAACGGCAAGGGAACGGCGGCCGCCCTCGCACGGGGCGGCCGCCGTTCGCGTACCCAGCCGTTCGCGTACTCAGCCGTTGGCGAGCGCCTGGACCCTGTCGTAGGCGCCGTTGAACTTGTTGTGGTCCCCGACCGTCGGCCCGGAAGAGGTGTACTGCCACATGGTGTGGAAGCCCCAGCCCGCCGGGAGTTCTCCCGGGCTGGTGTCGTAGCGGGCGATCCACAGCGGGTTGCTCGCGCCGAAGCCGCTGTAGTTGCCGGTGCACTGCTTCCACCAGCTGGTGGCGGTGTAGATCACGGCGTCGCGGCCGGTGCGCGCCTTGTAGGTGTTCAGGAAGTCACGGATCCAGCTGACCATCGCGGACTGCGACTTGCCGAAGCAGGCCGCCCCATATGGGTTCCACTCGATGTCCAGCGCGCCCGGCAGCGTCCTGCCGTCGCGCGACCAGCCGCCGCCGTTGTCCACGAAGTAGTTGGCCTGGGCGGCGCCGCTCGTGGTGTCGGGCGTCGCGAAGTGGTAGGAGCCGCGGATCATGCCCACGTTGTACGAACCGTTGTACTGCTGGGCGAAGTAGGGGTTCTTGTAGTACGTGCCCTCGGTGGCCTTCACGTAGGCCCACTTCACTCCGCTGTTCCACAGGGTCGACCAGGCGACGTTGCCCTGGTGGCTGCTGACGTCGACGCCCTCGGTCTGGGTGGCGCCGCCGCCGCTGGGCAGGCCGCCCTGGCCGTCGTGCTCGATGACGCCCTGGCCGAGGCGGGCGGAGCCGCGCGGGGGGACGTCGTCCGCCTGGGCCGCCGTGGGGAGCGTCAGGAGGAGGGAGAGAGCGGAGAGTGCTGCGAGGAGAACCCCCGCCGGCGACAAGCGCGGGCGGCGGGCCGGTCCGGGTCTGTGCACGGGCATGCGTGCCTCCGAAGGCCTCGGTGGTGCTCTGGGGGGGACCTTGCGACAGGTTCATGGTGTGAACATGTCACTTGAAAAGCTACGCACGTAGACCGTCGCGAGGGAAGAGGGGCAGATGGCTGCCGTTGGTCCACTCCTGTGGCGGCGCCACCGGTGCGGCACCGCCTCGACCTTGCGAAATACTGGTCAGGCCGCTGGCGCCACGGCCGCGGCGCGAGAGCCTTCCGGCGATAACTTTCAGAATCGGAAAAAGGGACATGGGTGCTGCAGAAGAGGGCGTGAAGGTCGGGACGCACGGTGACGCCGAGCCGGGCGTGGACCGTGAGTTCCTCTCCCTGGAACGGGAGTTGTCCCTGCTGTTGCGCCGCGCACGGGCCTCGTCCGGCGAGATGGCGCGCCAGGTCCACCCCGACCTGGAGCCCGCCGCGTACGGTCTGCTCGTCTGCCTGGACGACTCGGGACCGCAGCGGGCCACCGACCTCGCCGCGTACATCGGGGTCGGCAAGGCGACGATGAGCCGCCAGCTGCGTGCCATGGAGGAGCTCGGCCTGGTCTCCCGCGAGCCCGACCCCGCGGACGGGCGCGCCTGGCTCATCCGGCTCACGCCCGACGGCCGCACCCGCTTCCGCACGGTGCGCGCCGCCCGCCGCGCCCGGTACGTGCGTCAACTCCAGGGCTGGGACCGGACGGAGGTCGCCGAGCTGGCCCGGCTGCTCGGGCAGCTGAACGCGAGCGCGGAGTCGTAGAGGGCAGGCGCGGGTGAGTTACAGCTCGACCGGGTGGGTTACAGCTCGACGTACACCACCGCCGCGTCGTCGTGCGGCTTGCCGCGCGGGAAGGCGAGGCCGGCGGGGTCGGTGAGCTCCAACTCCCGTACCCGGTCGAGGAGGTGCTGCGGGCCCTCCTTGCGCAGCAGCGCGAAGCACTCGGACCAGTCGCCCTCGCGGAACGTCTCGACCCACCGCGACGCCCCGTCGGTGAGCGCCGCCATCGCCGCGACGTCCGACCGCGCCGCCTCGCCTGTGATCGCGCGCTGGGCGGCCGAGGGGTCCGCGGCGGCGGTGAAGAAGCCGTCCTCCGCGTTGCGCAGGGCCTCGACCGCCACGCCGTACGCGCGACCGGCGATCTCCCGCTCGGCCGAGCCGCGCGGCAGGGCGCGCACCTGGTCGCGCAGGGCGCGTACGGCGGGCGGCAGTTCGGCCAGACGCCGGTCGAGGACGGCCGTCACCTCGCCGCCGTGGCCCGTCATGAGCAGCGCCGAGTCGGACAGGACCAGGTGCTCGACGCGCTCGGCGTCCCACCGCACGAGCACCACTGTTGCCTGAGGGGTCCGTGGGTGAGAAAGGTCACAGGTTGAACTATGCGTGTCGGCGGTACGCGAGATGGCGGCCGCCAACACCTCAGGGAGCGTCATATCCCGCCGCGAAACAGACAGTTCGCCCAGGGCGCCGCCGAGTCGTGCGGTGAACCAAGGGACGGAATGCAGACAGCCCACCGATCCCTCGGGTGGCGTCACGCCGTCCAGGAGGACGAGCGATCCGCCCTGTCCGGACGCGGGAAGCGCGACCGACGCGTAGTCCTCGTTGGGGCGTGCGGGGTCTCCGGGCTCTGTGGCGAGTTCGATACGCATCCGGCCAGTCTGCACGAGCCCTTCACGGGGTCCGCCGGAAGCGGCGAAGGGCGGCGGGATTGGCCCGGACCTGCGGGCCACGCGCCGGAATTCGACCGGAATGATCGACTCCGGCGGGGTGTGGCGGCGCATCCTGCCAAAGCCGGTCGGCGACGTCCAACCGGCGCTCCGCTTGTGCCGGGTGTTCCGTACGCCGGGACTTGCTCGCCAACTCCCCGCCGATGTTCACTCCTTCGGGTGGCCGGGCAGGCGATGCGCGACCGCCACTCACCGGCACTGAAAGGGTCGGGAGCCGTACCGGGGGCGCGCTCGTGTTGACGGATCGTCACCCGGGCCCATGGGCAGACGAAAAACAGGAATGCGAGCACCGGTGCAGATGATGCGGCCTGGGCGCAAAGGCAAGCAGACGGCCCCGGAAGGGACCACGCCGGGCGCGACCACTCCGACCGAGCATGCGCCGGAGCGCGCCGCCACGGACCCAGCGGCGCGGGTGGACGCGCCCACGGGGCGGGATGCCTCCACTCCGCCTGAGTCATCCGCCGCGGCGCGTGCGGGGGCGACGTCTGAGGTGACGTCCCCGGGAGCGGCCGCGGGGGAGACGACGCCACTTGGGGCGCCCGCCGCTGGGGAAGCGACGCCTGGATCGGCTGCGGGGCAGTCGACATCGGCCGGAGCGGCTGCGGGGGAGGCGGCGCCGTCTGGGGCGCCTTCGGGTCACGTGACGCCGCGTGGGGCATCTGCCGGGCAGGCGGCGTCGGCTGGGATGCCTGCGGGGCAGGTGACGCCGCGTGGGGTATCCGCCGAGCGGGCGACGCCGTCCGGGGTTCCCGCTGGGCAGGCATCGTCGCGTGGGGCGTTTGCAGGACAGGCGACACCGACTAGTACATCCGCTGGGCAGGCGACACCCACTGGCGTATCCGCCGGGCAGGCGGCGCCGTCCGGGGCGTCCGCGGGTCAGGCGGCGCCGCGCGGGGCATCCGGCGGGCAGGCGGCGTCGGCCGGGGTTCCTGCTGGGCAGGCGGCGCCGTCCGGGGCGGCTGCTGGGCAAGCGGCATCCTCCGAGGTCCCCGTCGGGCAGACCGCGGCCGCGCCCCCCGCCGGGGAGGCCGCCAAGGCGGCCGCCGTGGCCGCTGCCGGGATCGGTAAGAAGCCCACCGCCCGCGTGCGCAATCGGCTGATCGTCGCCGTGGCGGTCGTGGCCGCCGCCGTCGCCGGAGCCGGTGGGCCCGCCATCGTCGCCGCCTCCGGGCGGCTGAACGACACGCAGAGCCTGGTCACCCTCGCCGAGCACACCCAGCAGGCCGTCTCCCTCGGCCACTCGCTGGCCGACGAGCGCGACGAGGTCACCTCCTTCATCGCCGCGGGCCGCCCCCAAGGCAAGGGCCTCTCCGAGAGCCGCAGCGCCCGCGTGGACCGGCAGATCGACGAGCTGCGCGGCGCCGACGCCCCCGCCGGGCTGCGCGGCGAGCTCGCCGACATCGCCGCCGTCCGCCGCGCCGCCCTCACCGGCAAGAGCACCGCCCTCGAAGCGCACGAGGCGTACACGAAGGTCATCGCCGAACTCCACGGCCTCACCCGCGACCTGGCCGAGCAGCTGCCGTCCGAGGTCAACAGGGGCGCCCTCGCCCTCGCCGACCTCGACCACGCCGTCGAGCAGGCCGCCGCCGCCCGCGGCCTCCTCCTCGCCGCCCTCGCCGTGCCCCGCACCACCACCCCCGGGATCGACCCGGTCACCGGCCTCCCCGCCACCGGCACGGACGAGTCACCGGACGACGCAGACGGCAAGCGGCGCGACGGGCTCAGCGCCGCCGCCCAGCAGGCCCACCTGCGCGAACTTGCCGCGCTCGCCGACTTCCGCGACGCCGCGGGCGACTCCGCCCGCGCCACGTACGAGTCGACGGTCACGGGACCCGAGGTCACCGCCGCCGAGAAGCACCTCGCCAAGCTCACCGACCAGCCCACGCTCTCCACCGCCGAGCAGAACTACGACCGCAAGAAGCTCGACGCCGCGCTCTCCGCCCGCATCGAGACGATGCGCGGCGCCGAGTCCGCGCTCGGCGTCGACCGCACCAAGCAGCTCGCCCAGCTCCGCGACGACGACGTCACGGCGCTGGAGATCCGCGTCGCGCTCGTCGGCGTACTCCTGCTCGTCGCGGTCGGCGTCTCCATGGCGATGGCCCGCTCGCTGACCCGCCCGCTCGCCGTCCTGCGGCTCGGCTCCACCCGCCTGGCGACCGAGCCCGCGCCCCAGGAACCGATCCGCTTCACGGGCCGCGACGACGAGTTCGCCCAGGTCGTACGCTCCGTCAACGCCCTGCACGGCCACGCCGCCGCCCTCACCGAGCGCCTGGCCACCCTGGAGACCGACCGCAAGCACCTCATCGGCAAGCGCCAGTCCATGGCCGATGAGCGCGAGGCCCTGCGTGCCGAACTCGCCGAGGCCTCCGCGCACCTGGAGCGCGTACGCCAGTCCATCCACGGCACCTTCGTCAACCTCGCCCTGCGCACCCTCGGCCTGGTCGAGCGCCAGCTCGCCGTCATCGAGAACCTGGAGGACCGCGAGCAGGACCCCGACCGGCTCGCCACGCTCTTCAAGCTCGACCACCTCGCCACCGTCATGCGCCGGCACAGCGAGAACCTCCTGGTCCTCGCGGGCGCCGAGCACGGCCACCATCACCCCGGCCCGGTCCCGCTCGTCGACGTCGTGCGCGCCGCCGTCTCCGAGATCGAGCGGTACGAGCGGGTGCGCATCGCCACGCTGCCGCCGCACGCGCACATCGCGGGCTTCGCGGCGGACGACATCAGTCACCTCACCGCCGAGCTCCTGGAGAACGCCACGTCGTTCTCGCCGCCGGACGCCTCCGTCGAGGTCTCCGGCTGGCTCCTGGAGAGCGGCGAGGTCATGCTCTCCGTCCAGGACGAGGGCATCGGCGTCACCCAGGACCGCATGCGCGAGCTCAACGCGCGCCTCGCGGACTTCGACCCCGACGACGCGTACGACCAGGAGAGCGGGGACGGCCTCGGGCTGGGCCTGTACGTCGTCGCGCGGCTCGCGGCGCGGCACGGCGCGCGGGTGCGGCTGCGGGACCAGAAGCAGGGCGGGATCGCGGCGGTCGTGGTCCTGCCGAAGCCGATTCTGGCGGAGGCGCCTTCCACGGCCGCGGTGGTCGCCCCGCCTCGGGGCGGTGAGCCCGTGATGCACCTGCCGGGCTCGGAGGCCGAGGCCAACTCGAACGTACTCCCGGGACGCTCGTCCGGCGCCCCCGGCGAGGACCCGCTGATCGCGGCGGCCGAACGAACCCTGGAAACAACCCTGCCGAAGCGGGCGGGGACGCCCACGCCAACACCCACCACCGAGCCCACGCCGGGCACCGCGCCGGAGCCCGCAGCAGTGCGGGGCTCTGCGGTGGAAGCCGCGCCGGGGTCCGCATCCGAAGGCGTGCGGGGCTCTGCGGCTGAGGCCACGCCGAGGTCTGCGGCTGAAGGCATGCGGGGGTCCGCAGCCGGGGGTACGCAGGGGTCTGCGGTGGAAGCCGGGCCGGGTTGCGCAGCTGGCGGCGTGCGGGAGTTCACGGCCGAAGCCGCGTCGGAATCCGGCCCCGTGCCGTCTCCGTCGCCCTCGGCCGAGACGACCATGGAGCTCATCGTCCCGCCCACTCCGGAGGCGGAACCGGAGGCCGGGCTGAAGCCCGGGCCCGCAGCCGAGTCCGGGCTGAAGCCGCAGCCTCAGACCGAACCGGAGCCGGAACTCCAGAGCGATCCGGAGTCGGAGCCCGAGCCCGGGCCGAAGCCGCAGTCCCAGGCCGGGCCGGAGCTGCAGCCCCAGGCCGGGCCGAAGCCGCAGTCCCAGGCCGGGCCGAAGCCGCAGTCCCAGGCCGGGCCGGAGCTGCAGCCCCAGGCCGGGTCGGAGCCGGAGCCCGAGCTCGGGCCGAAGCCGCAGTCCCAGGCCGGGCCGCAGTCCCAGGCCGGGCCGAAGCCCCAGGCCGGGCCGGAGCTGCAGTCCCAGGCCGGGCCGAAGCCCCAGCCCGACTCCGCCGCCGCGACCGCGTCGGAATCCGAGCCCGCCGCCGCGTCCGCGCCCGCGCCCCCCGCATGGGAGCGCGTCACCGACAAGGGGCTGCCCAAGCGGACTCCGAAGATCACCGCGCCCGTGTCCGCCGCGCCCAAGCCGCGCAGCGGTTCCGTGGACGCCGACGCGCTCCGCCGTCGGCTCGGCGGCTTCCATCAGGGGGCGCAGAGCGGGCGGCGGGACGTGGAGGCCGAGATCGCCGCCGAGGGGAATCCGGCGGAGTCGTCGGAACCGTCGGAACCGTCGGAACGTAACGAAAAGATCGTAAAAGCCGCAGACGTAATGGGGGACTCAGTCGAGGAGGCAAGCAGTTGACTGCGCCCATGCGCACGCCCAGTTCTTCCGCCGCACCCGCCGCACCCGCCGCACCGGCCGGACCCGCCACATACGGCCTGAGCAGTGAAGCCCGCAACCTGCACTGGCTGCTGACGAACCTCGTGGAGGAGGTGCCCGGGATCCTCTCCGTCGCGGTGGTCTCGTCCGACGGACTGCTCCTGCTCTCCTCCGACCCGGGGCGCAACGCCGAGCGACCCGCCGCGAACCCCACGGGCCCCAAGGGTTCCAGCGCCGACCTCGCCACCATCGTCTCCGGGCTCGGCTCCCTGACCATCGGCGCCGCCAAGCTGATGGACGGCGGAGCGGTCAAGCAGACCGTGGTCGCGATGGAGGAGGGCAGCCTCTTCGTCATGTCGATCAGCGACGGCTCGCTGCTCGGCGTGCACGGCACACCGGACTGCGACATGAGCGTCGTCGCGTACCACATGGCGCTCTTCGTCGGCCGCGCCGGGCACGTCCTCACCCCCGAACTCCGCAGCGAGCTGCGCAAGTCGATGGAGAGCGCCCGATGAGCAGCAGCAGCCGTAAGGCGAAGGCGGCCAAGGCGGCCACGGCAGCCACGGCGGCCAGGTTGCCTCAGCGCGGCGGGGGGCGGAAGCCCGCTCGCGTACGCCCCTACTCGCTGACCGGCGGCCGGACCAGGTTCGGGCACGTCCTGCTCGTCGAGACCTTCGTGGCGAGCAACGCGGCGATCGAGGCCCCCGAGGAGCGCCTCGAACTGCCCAAGGGCACGCTCTCGTCCCGCGTCATGCCGGAGATGCGGGCGATCGTCGAGATCTGCCGCCGCATGCGCACGGTCGCGGAGATCGCGGCCCTCCTCAAGATGCCGCTCGGCGTGGTCCGCGTACTCATCAGCGACCTCGCCGACCAGGGAAAGATCCGCGTGTACGGAACGGGCCACGGCCCGGGTCGGCCCGACCGCGCACTGCTGGAAAGGGTGCTGAGTGGACTCCGCCGTCTCTGAACTCCTCGTCGAGGACGAGAACGAGAGTCAGTTGCAGGCCTGGCAGACGGACCGGTCGCGCGCCCCGATCGCCACGAAGATCGTGGTGGCGGGCGGCTTCGGCGTCGGCAAGACGACGCTGGTGACGGCCGTCTCCGAGATCACGCCCCTCCAGACGGAGGCGCTGATGACGCAGGCGAGCGCCGACACCGACGACCTGAGCGGCACCCCGGAGAAGACGACCACCACGGTCGCCATGGACTTCGGCCGCATCACGCTCGACGACGACCTGGTGCTGTACCTCTTCGGCACGCCCGGTCAGCAGCGCTTCTGGTTCATGTGGGACGACCTGGTGCGCGGCGCGATCGGCGCCGTCGTCCTCGCCGACACGCGCCGCCTGTCCGACTGCTTCCCGGCGCTCGACTACTTCGAGAGCTGCGGCCTGCCGTACATCGTGGCCGTCAACCACTTCGACGGCAGCGAGAAGTTCGAGCCGGCCGATGTGCGCGAGGCGCTGACGGTGCCGCCGCACATACCCGTGCTGATCATGGACGCCCGGCATCGGATCTCGGTGATCGAGTCGCTGCTCGCCCTGGTCGGACACGCGCTCGACGTCACTCCTGAGTAGCGTCACTCCTGCGTGGACGTCACCCCTGAGTAAGAGCCCTGAGGAAAAGAAGGACCCGCATGCGGAAGATACTTGTCGTCGGAGCCGGACAGTCCGGTCTCCAGATCGCCCTCGGGCTCCAGGCGCAGGGGTACGAGGTCACCCTGATGTCCAACCGCACGGCGGACGAGATCCGCTCCGGGCGGGTCATGTCCACCCAGTGCATGTTCCACACCGCCCTCCAGCACGAGCGCGACATCCAGGTGAACTTCTGGGAGTCGCAGGCTCCGAAGATCGAGGGCCTCGGCGTCTCGGTGGCCGGCCCGGACTCCTCCCGTGTCATCGACTGGGTCGGCAGGCTCGACGGGTACGCCCAGTCCGTCGACCAGCGCGTGAAGATGGCGGGCTGGATGGACACGTTCGCCCAGCGCGGCGGCCAGCTGGTCATCCACGGCGCGGCGGTCTCCGACCTCGACTATTTCTCGCGCGCCTACGACCTGGTGCTCGTCTCGGCGGGCAAGGGCGAGCTTGTCTCGATGTTCGAGCGCGACGCGTCCCGCTCGCCGTTCACCGAGCCGCAGCGCGCCCTCTCGGTCGCGTACGTCCACGGCCTCGGCCCGCGTCCGGAGCACCCCGAGTTCGACGCGGTGCGCTGCAACCTCGTACCCGGCGTCGGCGAGCTGTTCGTCATGCCGACCCTCACCCTCTCCGGCCGCGCGGACATCCTCTTCTGGGAAGGCGTCCCGGGCGGTCCCCTCGATGTCTTCCAGGGCATCAAGGACCCCTCGGAGCATCTGGCGCTGACGCTCGAACTCCTGGAGAAGTTCCTGCCCTGGGAGTACGCGCGCGCCACGAACGTCGAGCTGACCGACGCGGGCGGCACGCTCGCCGGGCGGTACGCGCCCACCGTCCGCAAGCCCGTCGGCCGGCTGCCCGGCGGCGGGCTCGTCCTCGGTGTGGCGGACGTCGTCGTCGCCAACGACCCGATCACCGGGCAGGGCTCCAACTCGGCGTCCAAGTGCGCCGCCTCGTACATCTCCTCCATCGTCGAGCACGGCGACCAGCCGTTCGACGAGGCGTGGATGCAGTCGGCCTTCGACCGCTACTGGGACACCGCGCAGTGGGTCACCAAGTGGACGAACGCGATGCTGGGCGCCCCGCCGGAGCACGTCCTGAACATCCTCGGCGCGGCGGGGCAGCTCCAGCCGGTGGCCGACCGCTTCGCCAACGGCTTCAACGACCCGGCCGACTTCGAGAACTTCTTCTACGACCCGGAGAAGGCCGCCGCCTACCTGGAGTCGGTCGCGCCCGGCGCCTGATCGCCGTTGTATCCCAGGTCGCTGCCCGAGGTCGCTCCCTCGGGCAGCTTCGGCGGGGTGTATCCGCGCATGGGGCGGCGCTCGGGGTCGGGCCGCACCGCGCCGAGGATCGGGTTGGCCGCGATGGGCGACACCTTGACCCTGGCGCCGGGGCGCGGCGCCTGGATGACCCTCCCCTCGCCCAGGTACAACGCCACATGCGTGGCCTTGGGGAAGTAGACGACCAGATCACCGGGGCGCAGCTTCGACAGCGGGACGCGCCGCAGCTGGGCCCACTGCTCCTGGCTGGTCCGGGGGATCTCGCGGCCCGCGCGCGCCCAGGCCCGGGAGGTCAGCCCGGAGCAGTCGTACGCGTCGGGGCCCTCGGCGCCCCACCTGTAGGGCTTCCCGATCTGCCGCACCGCGAAGTCCAGGGCCGCGCCGCCCTGCCGTGACGGCGCCCGCGTGGCCGGGCTGCCGCTGAGCGCGCCGGACGCCAGGAACTCCCGCTGCGCCCTGGCCGTGCTCGCGTCCTCCGCCTCCCGCAGCGCGTCCAGCTGCTCGGGGGTGAGCGCGGAGAGCAGCTCCTGGACCTCCTTGAGCTGTCCGTCGACCTCGTCCCGCTGCTCCTTGTGCCGTGCGGCCAGGGCGCTCTGCGCGGCCAGCGCCTTCTTCGCCGCGCCGGCCAGCTCGTCGGCCTTCCTCTCGCCGCCGGCCAGGCGCTCCACGGCGGCGGCGCGCCCGGCGGCCACCCGCTGGATGACGTGGCCCTGGTCGAGGGCGCGCTGCGGATCGCGGGCGAGCAGCAGACGTACGTAGGGGGACAGCTCGGTGGCGCCCTGGTACTGCTGGCGGGCGAGGCGGCCCGCGGCGCCCCGGCTGTCGTGCAGGGTGGCGCGCGCCTTCGCCAACTCTGTGGCGAGGTCCTCGGCCCTCGCGCGCTGCTCCTTCAGCCTCTCCTCGGTCGCGTTGTAGGTTTCCGTGGCCTCCTCGGCCGATCTGTACAGCCGCTGAAGGTCCGTCAGCAGCTCGGCCACGGGGCGTTCTCCTGGCCCCGGGGCCGCCTGGGCCGGGGGAGCGGCTGTGCACAGGGCGCCTAGGGCGGCCCCCGTGCAGGCCCAGCGCAGCAACCGTTCTGACACGTCATCACCTCCGGTGCGCGGAGGTACCTCCTGCGCGCACCGTGAGCGTCGGGTCCGGGCGCCGGGTCCGCCTCCCGGCGGGGGGCGGTCGGCGCAATGCGGTCACTCGTTCAGGGCTGGGCGGTGTGGTGTGTTGCGTGGGAGCTCAGGGCCTCTTCGGCTTCGACCACGGCCACTTCAGGCCGCCGTCCTTGTCGCCCTCGGCGTCGTACTCGTACTGCCATTTGGGGGTGAGCGCGAGCCGCCTGCCCGTCTCCGCCGCCACCCGGCGGTACACCAGGACGGTCGGCGGGCCGCCCGCGTCGTCCGGTACGGGCACGCGGTAGACCTTCGGCGGGTGCCCGGTCGGGCCGAGCAGGACCGGGAGTACGCGGCCGTCCAGGGGGCCACCCACGAAGGGGGTGTCTTCGCTCTTCACACCACCAGTGTCACACCACGTGTGTCACAGCAGATGCGCCGCGTCGGCGACCACGGGCAGCACGCGCCGCGCGAGGGAACCCACGGGCCCCTCCAGTGTCTCCAGGGCCAGCGCCCACCGCACGACCGCCGCCGTCTGCGGATCGCGTCCCGCCGTCGCCACGAGGACCGCCAGGAACTGCTCGACGAGCATGTCCCGCAGGTCGTCCAGCGGCGGCTGCTTCTCCTCGTCCAGCCAGATCAGCGAGGCCGCCTCCACCGCGGTGATCCACATCCGTACGGTCATCCGGAGCCGCGGCCCCGGCTCAGGCACGTGCAGATGGGCGAGGATGTGCTCGGCGGCGGCCCTGCGCACGCCGTCCACGATCGCGGTGGTCCGGGAGGTCTCCACCACGCTGCCGCCCTGGAGCAGCGCGCTGAACCCCGTGTCGTGCTGGTCGACGAAGGCCAGATACCGGTCGAGCGCCCGGGAGAGGCGCTGGGTCAGCGGGCCCTCCTGGGGCTCGGCGAAGCACTGCTCGAGCTCGTCGGCGGCGGACCGCAGCGCGGCCTCGTACAACTGCTGTTTGCCGCCGGGGAAGTAGCGGTACACGAGCGGCCGTGAGACGCCGGCCGCCTCCGCGACGTCGTCGAGATTGACCTCCTCGGGCGCGCGGTGCGCGAAGAGGGACAGCGCGGACTCCAGAAGCTGCCGCCGCCGCGCTTCGACGCTGAGGCGGCGGTACGCGGGGGCGGTGGCGGGCGAGGTCATGCCTCGCAGCGTAACCGGGCAGCGCACTTCGGCGGCTATGCCAGCAGCCCCGAAGACCTCCAGAGTCGCCGCCCGACCCCCCGCATCACGCCGATGTCCTCCAAAAAGTCGGTCAGCCGCTTCGCACCGGTCTGCATGACCTCCGTGCGATGCCCGCTCGCCTTCACCTGCGCGACGGCCTCGCGCCGGTCCAGACCGACGTTCGTATACACCTGGGGGTTCACGAAGGCGAGGGAGAAGACGCGGGCGGCCTCGCCGCAGCTGAGGCGCGTCAACTCCCGCTCCCACCGCGGTGCCCTCACCATCTGGCGCCGCAGCTCCTCACGGGCGTACCGCACATGGCGCGCCTCCTCCACCACATGGATACGGGTGACGCCGCGCACGATGGTCTGGACGCGCTCGTCCGGGAAGGTGAGCCGCTGCATCCAGTCGAGGATCTCCTCGCCGAGCAGCGTGCAGGCGAACGAACCCGGCGTGGTGGACACCGTCTTCAGGACGCGCGCGAGGTTGTGGTTGAGGCGCGTGACGGGGTACGTCGGCGCGCCGCCCTTCTCGATCATGCGGGCGAACATCATCGAGTGGCGGCACTCGTCGGCTATCTCGGTCAGCGCGTACCGCACATGCGCGCTGGTCACCGACTTGTCGTAGATGTGCCGTACGAGCAGCTGCATGAGGATGATCTCGAACCAGATGCCGAGCGAGGCGAGCGAGGCGGCCTCGTGCCGGGCGAGGTCCATCCGCTGTTCCTCGGACATCTTCTTCCACAGCGGGGTGTCATAGAGCGAGACGAGCTCCGGGGGCCAGAACCACTTGCCCTCCTCGACGGGGGCGTCCCAGTCGAGCTCCTTGTCGGGGTCGAAGGAGTGCTTGGCGGAGGACTCCAGGAGACGGACGGCCACCTGCTCCCGGTCCTTGAGCAGTCCGAGCGCGTCCCGCAGGCCCTCCAGGGAGACATCTTCCGTCACGGTCGTCATGACTGTTCCTGCCTTGTCGCGGGTTACCGGCGGTCAACTCTTATGAGACTCCCTGTCAGCAAGGCCGTCAATCCCTCGCGCACGACTTGTTGACCCCGCGTCTAGGAGCGTGTGAGCCTGCCCATATGTCGACGCATGAGCTTTACACCAGGCCCCCGTCGGAGCCCAACTGGCAGGTTCCGTCAGCCGGTTCGGCGCGCTTCAGCTGGGAGTACGACGAAGGGCGGGACCGTCTCCTCGCCCTGTACCAGAAGGGCAAGGACAAGCAGTGGGACGGCGTCAAGCGCATCGACTGGGACCTGGAGGTCGACCCGCTCGACCCCCTCGGCACCCCCGACGAGTCGATGTCGCTCTTCGGCACGCCCCACTGGGCGAAGCTGACCGAGAAGGACAAGGGCGAGCTGCGCAGGAGCTACGCCTCCTGGCAGTTCAGCCAGTTCCTCCACGGCGAGCAGGGCGCGATGGTGTGCGCGGCGCGCATCGTGGAGTCCGCGCCGGACCTGGACGCGAAGTTCTACTCCGCGACCCAGACCATGGACGAGGCCCGGCACGCCGAGATCTACGGCCGCTTCCTGCACGAGAAGATCGGGATGCTCTACCCGATCAACGACAACCTCCAGGCGCTCCTCGGCGACACCCTGCGCGACTCCCGCTGGGACATGCCCTACCTCGGCATGCAGGTCCTCATCGAGGGCCTCGCGCTCGCCGCCTTCGGCATGATCCGCGACACCACGGACAAGCCGCTGCCCAAGCAGATCCTCGCGTACGTCATGCAGGACGAGGCCCGGCACGTGGCGTTCGGGCGGATGGCGCTGCGTGACTACTACAAGCAGCTCACGGACGCCGAGCTGCGCGAGCGCGAGGAATTCGTCATCGAGGGCTGCTACCTGATGCGGGACCGGCTGCGCGGCGTCGAGGTCCTGGAGAACTTCGGCATCCCCAAGGCGCAGGCCGAGCAGTACAGCGAGCAGTCCGAGTTCCTCGCCCTCTTCCGGCAGCTGCTCTTCAGCCGCATCGTCCCGTGCGTCAAGGACATCGGCCTGTGGGGAAAGCGCCTCCAGCAGGCGTACGTGGACATGGGCGTCTTCGAGATGGGCGACGCCAACCTCGACCAGCTCATGGCGGAGGACGAGGAGATCGCCGAGAAGCTGGACGCGGAGCGCTTCGCGGCCGAGGAGCGGGAGCGGGTCGAGGAGGTACGGGACGCGATCGCGTCCGGCGGGGCGGCGGACTGAGCGCCGTTCCCCCTGGTCATCGGCTTCCCCGCGCCCCGCCGCCGCTGAGCGCCGCCTCCATCACCGCCTTCGCGATCGGTGCCGCGCTGCCGCCGCCGCTGATGTCGCCGCGGTCCGCCGACGCGTCCTCGACGACCACCGCCACCGCCACCGAGGGCTCATGGTCGTCGGCGCCCCGCGCCCAGGAGACGAACCAGGCGTACGGTGTGCCGGAGTTGTCGATGCCGTGCTGGGCGGTGCCCGTCTTGCCGCCCACCGTCGCTCCCGGGATGCCGGCGTTCTTGCCGGTGCCCTTCTCGACGACCTCCGTCATCAGGTCGCGCAGCCGTGCCGCCGACGCCGGGTTCATCGCCTGGCGCAGCGTCCGAGTGCCCGTGGTGGTGACCACGTCACCGTCGTCCGTGGTCGTCCTCTCCACCAGGTAGGGCGATTTGACCGAGCCGCCGTTGGCCACGGCCGCCGAGACCATCGCCATCTGGAGGGGCGTCGCACGGGTGTCGTACTGGCCGATGGAGGAGAGCGCGAGCTGCGCCTTGTCCAGGGACGTGTCGAAGTTGCTGGGCACGACGGACGACGGGATGCGCAGCCCGTCGTCGTTGAAGCCGAAGTTCCGTGCGGTGCTCACCATCGACCTCAGGCCCGTGTCGGCCCCGAGCTTCGCGAAGACCGTGTTGCAGGACCACCGGAAGGCGTACCGCAGCGAGGCGTTGGTGCAGCCGTCCACCTCGTTGGTCAACTGTGTGCTGGTGCCCGGGAGGGTGTAGGGGCTGGGGGACTTCGTCGGCGCGTCCAGATCCGTCACGACGCCCGCGTCCAGCGCGGCGGCCGCCGTGACCACTTTGAACGTGGAGCCGGGCGGATACGTCTGGCGGATCGCGCGGTTCAGTATCGGCTTGCTTGCGCTGCCGTTCAGCCCGGCCCAGGCGTTCGCCACCGACCGGCTGCTGCCGGAGAGCCGTTCGGGGTCGTACGACGGCGTGCTGACCAGCGCGAGGATCTTCCCGGTGGACGGCTCGATCGCCGCGACGGCGCCCCTCTTGCCGCCGAGCCCGGTGTACGCGGCCCGCTGCACCGCCGCCTTGATCGTCGTCTCGACCTTGCCGCCGGGGTTCTGCGTGCGCGTGATGTCGTTCCACAGGGGGAGCGGGGCGAGCATCGGTTCGGTGCCGGAGAGGATGTCGTCCTCGGCGTTCTCCAGGAACGTCGTGCCGTACATCTGGGAGGCGAAACCGGTCACCGGGGCGTACAACGGCCCGTGCTTGTACGTACGTTCATGGCGGAGCTGCTCCCCGGTGTCCTCGGAGCCGGTGACCGGGCGCCCCTCGACCAGGATGTCGCCGCGCGGCTGGTCGAAGCGGACGATGGCGAGGCGGCGGTTGGCGGGGTTGTGGTCGAGGGAGTCGGAGTCGACGACCTGGACGCGGGTGGCGTTGATGAGCAGGGCGATGAGCAGGAGCGCGCAGAACGCGGCGGCGTGCCGGATGTACCGGGTCATCGGGGTGCCTCCCCGACGGGCTGGCTGCGCGCCGAGTGGCTGATCCGGATGAGCAGCGCCACGATGATCCAGTTGGTGACGACCGATGAACCGCCCTGCGCGAGGAACGGCATCGCCATGCCGGTCAGCGGGATGAGCCCCATGACGCCACCGGCGATCACGAAGACCTGGAGCGCGACGATCGAGGCGAGCCCGACCGCGAGCAGCCGCCCGAAGGGGTCGCGCAGCGCCAGCCCGGCGCGGTAGCCGCGTTCGACGAGGAGGGCGTAGAGCAGGAAGACCGCGCAGAGCCCGGTGAGGCCGAGCTCCTCGCCCGCCGTCGCCAGGATGAAGTCGGACTTGGCGGCGAAGCCGATGAGGATGGAGTGGCCGAGCCCGAGCCCGGTGCCGAGCATCCCGCCGGCGGCGAACGCGAAGAGGGACTGGGCGAGTTGGTTGGGGCCCTCGCCCGCGTCGATGGAGGCGAACGGGTGCAGCCAGTCCTGGACGCGGCTGTGCACATGCGGTTCGAGCGAGCCGACCGCGTACGCGCCGAGCACGGCGAGCAGCAGGCCGACCGCGATCCACCCGGTGCGGCCCGTGGCGACGTAGAGAAGGATCACGAAGAGGCCGAAGAAGAGCAGCGAGGTGCCGAGGTCGCGCTCCAGGACCAGGACGCCGACGCTCAGCAGCCAGATGGCGACGATGGGGCCGAGGACGCGCCCGGTGGGCAGCTGGAGGCGTCTGAACCTCCACAGGGTGCGGCCGGTGCAGGCCAGCGCGTTGCGGTTGGCCGCCAGATAGCTGGCGAAGAAGACCGCGAGCAGGATCTTGGCGAACTCGCCCGGCTGGATGGAGAACCCGCCGACCCTGATCCAGATCCGGGCGCCGTTCACGGCCGGGAAGAAGATCGGCACGATCATCAGGATCAGCGCGGTGACGACGGAGAGATAGGCGTAGCGCTGGAGCACGCGGTGGTCGCGCAGGAGGAGCACGGCGGCGGTGAAGAGACCGACGCCGACGGTCGACCAGATCAGCTGGGCGGGCGCGGCCTCGTCGTTCGGCGTCTCCAGGTCGAGGCGGTAGATGAGCACGAGGCCGAGCCCGTTGAGGAGGACCGCGATGGGCAGCAGCAGCGGATCGGCGTACGGGGCGCGGAAGCGGACGGCGAGGTGCGCGAGGAGGGCGAGCACGCCGAGCCCGGCGCCGTAACCGGCGGCGCCGGGCGGGATGGTGCCGTTCTTGGCGAGGCCGACATCGCAGTAGCCGTACACGGACAGCAGCACGGCGAGGACGAGCAGGGCCAGCTCGGTGCCGCGGCGCCGGGGGACACGGACGGCGGGGACCACGGGGGGTGCCGAGCCCGCTCTCGTTCCGGTCATGCCCGGAACGTAGCAAGCAACCCGCCCTCAAGTCCGCTTATGTCGTCTATGTCGGCCAGCGGGGCAGGACGGCGTCAGCACCAGCGCGGCGCCTTCCCGATGGTGGCGATGTAGTGGGCGGAACCCCAGGCCCAGGTCCCGTCGGTGAGCAGGTACCAGAGCTTGGTGTGGCCCACCTGGTCGCCCTTCGTCTTGCAGTAGAGGGTGACGACCTTGCCGTAGGGCTCGCTGCGGACCACACGGCTGCCACGGATCGGGTTGTCGCGCAGCAGCAGCCCGGACTTGGCGGTCACGCGGCCCTTGTAGACGGGCCGCTTGTGGTCGGCGTCGTCCAGGGCGGTGGCGGGGCCGGCGACGGTGAGCGTGGTGAGGGCGGTGCCGGCGGCGAGTGTGGCGAGCCGGACGGCGGTGGTCCGCAGGGACATGGAGCCTCCTCTGGGAAGGGCGGGTCTGGTGGCTTCTGGCGATTGCGCAAAGGCCGCAAACCCCACTAAAAGCGACACAGTGTCAGCACACAAGCTCAGGTGGCGCTTTCGGGTCCGTCCGGCTGTTCCTGCCCCTCGGGGTTCTCCTCGAAGGGCAGCCGCAGCGTCGCCACCGCCCCGCCGCTGTCCGAGGCGTTGGCGAACGTCAGCCGGGCGCCGAGGACCGCGGCCTGGCCGAGCGCGATGGTCAGACCGAGGCCGTGCCCCTTGCTGGTGCCCTCCGTACGGAAGCGCTGCGGGCCGTGCTCCAGCAGGTAGTCGGGGTAGCCGTCGCCGTGGTCCCGCACGGTGACGACGGGCCCGTCGACGGTCACGACGACCGGCGCCCGCCCGTGCTTGAGCGCGTTGGCGACGAGATTGCCGAGCACCCGCTCCAGGCGCCGCCGGTCGGTCTCCACACAGACATCGCGTACGACGACCAGCTCCGTGCCCTCGCCGGAACCCCGCACCACACGCTCCGCCAAAGGGGCGAGCTGGTGGGCGTCCAGGTCCACCCGCTCGCTCTTGGCGTCGAGCCGGGAGATCTCCAGGAGGTCCTCGGTCAGCGTGCGCAGCGCGGCCACCCGGTCCCGCACCAGCTCGGTGGGGCGCCCCGGCTCAAGGAGTTCGGCCGCCGCGTGCAGCCCGGTCAGCGGCGTCCGCAGCTCGTGCGCCACGTCGGCGGTGAACCGCTGCTCGCTCAGCAACTTGCCCTGCAGCGAGGACGCCATGGTGTCCAGGGCCCCGGCGACCGCGGCCACCTCGTCCTGGCGCCGGGCCGGAACCTTCGTACGCGGGTCGCCGACGCGCGCGTCGAGGTCACCCGCGCTGATCCTCCGGGCGACCTGCGCCGTCTGGTGGAGCCGCCGGGTCACGCGCGTCACCGCGAACGCGCCGACCAGCAGCGTCGCGCCGATCGCGAGGACGGAGGAGCCGAGGATCGCCCGGTCGAGCCCGTCGATGGTGCGGGCACCCTGGGCGTAGTCGACCTGGACGGCGATGGCGCGGCCCCCGTCGGCGGGCCCCGCCGCCCACATCGTCGGCCGGGACTCGTGCGCGGCGACCATCGTGCCGCGCTCCCCGCTCACCGCGAGCTCGCGCAGCCCCTCGGGCAGGCCCTCCGGGTCGACGCCCGCGCCGGGGCCGAGCCGGTCGCCCGCCTCGTACCGCTCGGTGGCCTCCTTCAGGCGGTCGAGGGCCCGTTCACGGGCCTGGCCGACGGTCTGGTTGGTCACCGAGACGTGCACGAGCGCGCCGAGCAGCGCGGCCAGCGCGCAGCACATGACGGCGATGAAGACGGCGGCCTTCCAGGTGAGCGTCGCCGTCCAGGCGGGGAGCCGCGGCCCGCGCGGCCGGCGGCGGCTCATCGCCCGCCGCCCGGGGAGGCACTCTCCGACGGCCTCGCGGGCGTGGACCGAGGCGGCTTGGGGCGAGAGGCGTTCGCGGAGCGGACGATCTCGTCCCGCGTCGGCAGCATCGTCTTCTGGTGCTCGTCCCACGACCACACCGTGTGGTACTCGTACCCCGGCAGGCTGGAGACGGCCCGGATGATCAGATCGCGTCCGGCCAGCTCCACGCCGAGCACGGCGTCGCTCATCTCCATGATCTGCGTCAGCCGCCGCCCCTCCTCGGCGTAGACGCGGATGTCGAGGTTGTCGTCGGGCGTCGAGACGCCGACGATCAGGTCGTCCTTCCGGTCGCCGGTCAGATCGCGGTAGTACGCCTTGAGGACCGGGCACCGCTCCCGTGCGTCGGAGGCGTCGTCGGAGGTGTCGTCGGCGCAGTCGTCGAGCCGCTCGACGGTCTTCTTGTACGAGGAGTCAGAGGGGTCGTACGTCCCGGGGTTCTGGTCGAAGTCCGCGCGGACGACGTCGGCGGGGTCCACCTTGCGCAGATCGCCGCCGGGCACCTTGACACCGGTGACGCGCACGCTCTCTATGGCGCCGTAGTCCTCGGCGGGCGCGGACGGGGGCGGCAGGTCGGGCCAGAGGTGCGTGGGGCCCTGGGCGGTGGGCGTCGCACCGGCGCCGCGCAGCCCGCCGGGGTCGCCGCAGCCGCCGGCCAGCGCCGCGGCGAGGGCGGCGAAGGCGGCGGTGAGGGCGAGCCGGCTGCGGTTCACTGCGCTCCTGCCTGCCGCGGGGCGCGGCCTGTCGTGGTGCCCGGCCCGCTGTCAGGACACCAGGTCGGCGTAGAGGATGATGTTGTCAGACCGGTGACCGCCGACGATCGGCCCACCGCAGGTCAGCAGGCGCAGTTCGGGCCGCCCGGTCGCCCCGTACACCTTATGGGTGGGGAAGTCCTTCTTGTCCACCTGTTGGATCTCCCGCACCTCGAACGTCGCCGTGCCGCCGTCCGCGCGCGGCACCGCGACGGTGTCGCCGACCCCGACCTTCGCGACGTTCCTCATCAGCGCCGGGCCGTTCGCGGTGTCGTAGTGCGCGACGATCACGGCGGCGCCCTTCTCGCCGGGCGTGACCCCGCCGGTCCACCAGCCGGGCTCGTCCGCCTTGTCCACCGGCGGCACTTCCAGCTCCTGGTCCGCGCCCACGCCGAGCCCGAGCATCGACTTCGCGTCGACGCCCGCCGCCGGGATACGCAGACCGGTCGGCCTGGACGCCTTCAACGGGGCGGGGGCACGCCCGGGCCGCGTGGTGGCGGCGTCGTGCACCGTGACGTCGGGGGCCGGGTAACCCTTGGCGCCCTGCCCGCAGGCGATCAGGGCGATGCCGAGGGCAGCGGTGAGGGCCGCGACGGCCGCGACGGCAGGGAGGGGCGCGGTGCGGCGACGCCGGCGTTCCACCGCGCTGTGGGGGGTGCGCACAGAAGGCTCCTCGGTCTCCTTGGCCCACTCGCTCTCCGCGGTGGAGGGCGGGCGGTCAGGAGTCCGTGCGGCCGCGGCGCAGCATGGCGAAGCCCAGGCCCGCGGCGCCGGCCGCCGCCATGCCGCCACCCGCCACCAGGAACACCGGATCGCCCCCGCTCCGCACACCCTCGGCACCCGCCTTGACGCCACCCCTGGGCGTGACGGCCTCGCTGCCGCCCTTGGGGGCCTCGCCCTTCAGGTGGGTGATGCCGATGTGCCCGTTGGACGGGTACAGCTCGTACCGCACGCCGCCCTCGGTGACCGTCGGGTGCTTCACGGAGAGGGTGGCTATCTGCCGGCCCTCGACGGAGAGCGTCGCGGCGTACGAGCCGCCGCGGTGGCGCACCTCGGCCTTCGCGCCGTCGCCGAGGGCGACGTCGTAGACCTCGGTCTTCGGCTCCGGAGACGGCGGCGAGTCCGCGAACGCCCCGGCGGCCGGCACGAGCAGCGCCCCGCCGACGAGGGCGGAGACGGCGGCGGCACGGAGGGAGGGGTGGCGGCGGTGGGTGCTCACGGGACGTTCCTTGCGGTCGGCCGGGTGCCGGTGGCTCCGGAGCGATCGGATGGACGACCTCGAAGGTAGGTGTCCGCCATTGCGGAGGCCCGCCAGCCGTGTAACAACGCGCCATAACTGTGCGGGCAGTGCTGTTACGGGACCGGGGGGACTTCGGGCCCGGACCGGTCGAAGTCGGCGTAAAGACGCCTCAACTTCCGTGCGCCGCCGACGGGTTCTTGCCCCGGTGGCATGCGGGCTGGTCCCATGGTCGAGGGGTGATGCGGCATGAGTGGACTGCGCGTCGTACCGGCCTGGCGGCACGGGCAGGAGCGGTTGTACGTCTGTCTCGCGGACGGCGGGAGCGTGGCCTGGTACGACCGCGACACATCCCGCGTGAACCTGCTCAGCGAGGACCGCGAAGCGGACGTCCTGCGCGTCCTCGCGCCCTACCTCACCGGTGACGTCACGGTGGGCCCGCCGCCGGTACCCACCCCCGCCGAGCTGGCCCGCCTCGCGCTGCACCCCGACGACGACCTCGCCCCGAACCGCCCCGGCGAGGCCCTCCACATCGCCCTGGACCGCGACCGGCCGCCCGCGCGCAGGCTGCGCGCCGACCCCCGGCACCGCGCGCTCGCGGCGGAACAGGCGGTCGGTGACGCCCTGGACGCCCTCGAAGGCGCGGGCTGGCGCGTGCTGCACTCCGTCCCGCTGCCGGGCGGCGCCCGCATCCACCATCTGCTGATCGGCCCCGGTGGCCTGTTCTGCGTGGGCACCCTCGCCGTCCGCAAGCAGCGGGTGCGCATCGCCGACCCGATGGTGACGGTCGGCCGCGGCGACCCAGCCCCGCTGCTGCGCACGATCCGCTCCGACGCGGGCCGCGCCTCGTTCGCGCTGACGGCCGAGGTCCGGCCCGTCCTGGCGCTGGCCGGGCCGGGGGCGGCGGACCCGGACGTGGCGGCGCCGCCCCGCGACGTACGAGTGTTGCCCGAGGGCGACCTGCCGACGCTGGCCCGCCTGGGCGGCGTACTGAAACCGGCCGATGTGGAGGCCCTGCACGCCTTGGCCAGGGACCGCCACACCTGGCAGCGGGTCTGAGCCGAGGGGCCCCGCCCGGGGCGTCAGAGGGACGGCGTCAGAGGGACGGCGTCAGAGGTTGTCCCCCCAGCCTCCCTGGATCATGGTCTGGAAGGCCCATGACCCACCGCGCCTGATCAGGATGTCGGCGTACCGCAGGTGCTGCGTCTCGCCGTTCGCCGTCATCGCCGAGTCGGTGAAGACGACGGCCATGGCGGGGGAGAGGAAGACGGGCGTGCGCGTCGACTCGAAGGTGATGTCCTCGCTCCCGTCCCCCATCACGTGTGTCATCGTCCGGACGAACTGCTCCCGGCCCCACTGCGCCGCCCGCCCGTCACCGGCGGAGTCGTCGCTGACCAGGTTGAGCGGGAAGACGGCCAGATCGGCCATGCGCTCCACATCGCGCTTCGCACTGTGCGCGTCGTACTCGGCGAACCAGGCGTCCAGGCTCGCGCGGTCCTCGTCGGTCGGGACGTATCCGGTCTCGGGCAGGAAGGTCACGCGGTCTCCTCAGCAGTAAGCCATAGGTAGTCAACTTTGACTATCGTTGAGGAGGTTATGCCTCGTTGGGCCACTAGTCAAACTTGATTAGACGTGATGCCGGTCACAAGTGCCGGGCTTCGGCCCGAGGGGCGCCGTCACCGGAAACGGACCACGACCGCCGTCGCGTGCCGCGTCGTGGTCTGCCGTACCTCCACCACCACCGCAGGCTCCGCGGGCAGCACCGCGTACGTGACGTCGCCGATGCCCACCGCGGTCGCCACGCCCTCACCGACCGGCTCCGGCAGCGCCCGCGCGGCGGCCGACCGCACCGCCGGGGACAGCGGCGACGACACCACCGGGGTGCCGTCCCCCGGCAGCGCGAGGACCAGCGCCTGGGGCCGGGCGGGGTTCCCGGTGCAGCCGATCACCACCGCGTCCCGGGTGTCGCTGTGCCGCAACTTCAGCCACGCGCGCGTGCCGCCCCGGTACGCCCCGTCGAGCCGTTTGATCACCAGGCCCTCGACGCCGGTGCCGGGCAGCGACTCGTACCAGGTCAGTGCGGTGTCGCGGTCGGTCGTCGACGGCACCGCCTGGAGCGGCGGCCCCCAGGGCGCGAGCAGCCGTACGAGACGCGCGCGCCGCTCCTCGTACGGCAGTCGCCGGCAGTCCTCGCCGCCCTCCGCGAGCAGGTCGAAGGCGGCGTACGAGGCGGGCAGGGTGCGCGCGAGGAGGGCGGCACGCGCGCGTGTGGCCGCCGCCCGCTGCTGCACGGCGGCGAAGTCGATGCGCCCGCCGGACCACACCACGACCTCGCCGTCGAGGGCGGTCCCCTCGGGCAGCCGGGCGGCGGCCTCGGCGAGGTCGGGGAAGGCGGAGGTGACGACTCGCCCGGAGCGGGCCTGGAGGGTCACCTGGCCACCGTCCTCCCGGAGGACGACCATGCGGTGACCGTCGAACTTCGGCTCGTACGCCCAGCCGCCGCCCTCCGGCAGCGCGCTCACGCCCTCCGCGAGGGCCACCCGTACGGGCCGGGGGAGGCTCATCGCGCGGTCCGGGCGCTCCGGGCGCTCCGGGCGCTCCGGGTGCTTCCCGTGGGCGGGGGCAGGGGCAGGGGTCTGGCCCGGTCGGGGTCGAGGAGGGGGGCGAGCAGGTCGCCGTGTTCGCGCAGCCGGGGCGCGATGTCGTCCGCCATGAAGACCAGCGGGCCGGGCTCCTCGCACGCCTCGACCTCCGCCCAGGTCACGGGGGTGGAGACGGTCGGCTCGGCGCGGGCCCGCAGGGTGTAGGGCGCGGCGGTGGTCTTCGCGGCGGCGTTCTGGCTGAAGTCGACGAAGACCTTGCCCGGCCGCAGGCTGCGCGTCATGCGGTGCACGACGAGCTGGGGCAGCTCCTGTTCGGCCCTGACGGCCAGCGACTTCGCGTACGCGCTGACCTGCTCGGAGGGCGTCGCCTCCAGCGGCACGAGCAGATGGAGGCCCTTGCTCCCGGACGTCTTCGCGTACACGTGGAACCCGTCGGCCGTGAGCCGCTCGCGCAGCCAGAGCGCGGCCCGGCAGCACTCCACGACGGTGGCGGGCGGGCCGGGATCCAGATCGAACACCAGCCGGTCGGCCTGCGCCGGGGCGTCGGCCCGCCACTGCGGCGTGTGGAACTCGGTCACCAGATTGGCCGCCCACATCAGCGAGGCCAGATCTTGTACGAGGATCTGGCGGGCGATCCCGTCGGAGCGGGGCACCTCGGCGGTCCGCACCCATTCGGGGGTGCCCGGCACCACGTTCTTGGTGAAGAAACGCTGCCCGTCGGGCCCGTCGGGGTAGCGCAGGAAGGACATGGGCCGGTCCGCGAGGTGCGGCAGGAAGACGTCGGCCGTGCTGGCGTAGTAGTGCAGGACCTCGCCCTTGGTGAAGCCGCTCGCGGGATAGATGACCTTGTCCAGGTTGCTGAGCGAGATCCTTCGCCCCTCCACCTCTGTGATCGGCGTCATACCATGAGAGTCCCATAAAACGTATGAAACGCCATGAATCGGTCACAAAACTTGTTCCCTTGTTCCCTTGTTCCCTTGCCCCCACAGCGAGAGGTCCCGGACGTGCGATCCATATGGAACGGTGCGATCTCCTTCGGCCTGGTCAGCATCCCGATCAAGCTCGTCAACGCCACCGAGAACCACTCGATCTCCTTCCGTCAGATCCACACCGAGGACGGCGGCCGGATCCGCTACCGCAAGGTGTGCGAGCTGGAGGAGCGCGAGGTGACCTCGGCGGAGATCGGCAAGGGCTACGAGGACGCGGACGGCTCGATCATCCCCATCACGGACCAGGACCTGGCCGCGCTGCCCATCCCGACGGCCAGGACGATCGAGATCGTCGCCTTCGTCCCCGCGGACCGCATCGACCCGCTCCAGATCGACGCGGCGTACTACCTCTCGGCGAACGGCGTCCCCGCCGCCAAGCCCTACACGCTGCTGCGCGAGGCGCTGAAGCGGAGCCGGCGGGTGGCCATCGCGAAGTACGCGCTCCGGGGGCGGGAGCGGCTCGGCATGCTGCGTGTGGTCGACGACGTGATCGCGATGCACGGGCTGCTGTGGCCGGACGAGATCCGGCAGCCCGAGGGGGTGGCGCCCGACTCCGACGTCACGGTCCGCGACGCCGAACTCGACCTGGCGGACGCCCTGATGGACACGCTCGGCGAGGTCGACATGTCCACACTCCATGACGACTACCGCTCGGCGGTGGAGGAGCTGATCGCCGCGAAGGTCCAGGGCGGCACTCCCGTGGAGCAGGCCCCCGCCGCGGAGGCGGGCGGTGGCAAGGTCATCGACCTGATGGCCGCGCTGGAGAACAGCGTTCGCGCGGCCCGCACGGCCCGGGGCGAGTCCGGCGGGTCCGGCGAGTCCGACGCGGGCGTCCAGGGTGAAGAGGGCGGCACGGAGGCGGAGGTCACGCAACTCGGCGCCCGCCGCGCGAAGTCGGCGTCGGCGTCGGCGTCGGCGTCGGGCTCGGGCTCGGCGCGCAAGTCGTCCCCCGCCGCCCCCAAGCAGGTCGGCGGCAAGAAGTCGACGTCGGCCTCGGCGAAGAAGAAGGACGCCCCCGCCAAGAGGACGGCGACGAAGTCCACGTCGACGGCCCGCAAGCCGGCCGCGGGCAAGGCGGCGACGGGCAGGTCGGCGGCCCAGAAGACGACCCGGAAGACGACCCAGAAGAAGGCGGCGCCGGCGAAGAAGGCGACGGCGAAGCGCCGGGCGTCCGCGTGAATCGGCGCCGAATGCCCGCCACTCGCGTGGTTGACGGTTGGCGGTTGGCGGTTGACGCGGCACGGCAAATTGCAAAGCTCGGCCGCCGCGCCGAGAGGGCCGCCGAGGACAACTACGAGAGCGAGCCGCATAAAGTCCTCAACTGAATACGGTCAAACCGCACCCTCTCGCCCTTTTGTGACCTGTGATAGATGTCACAATCGCTTGATGGAATTAGACCCTCCGCGCAATGATCTCTGCGGACACAATGGGATTCTTTAGGATTTCCGGAGGGTTTAGGTATATGGCCACTAATCCATTTGAAGATGATGGTGCGGAATATCTGGTACTCGTGAACCACGAGAATCAGCACACCCTCTGGCCCGCCGGGCTCGACACCCCGTCCGGCTGGACCGTCGTACAAGAGGCGAGTTCACGGGCCGATTCCCTGGCCTACGTGGAGGAGCACTGGACGGACATGCGTCCGGCGAGCCTGATATCCGGCTCCTGACGTGACCGACCGCGAAAGGGCAGAGGGAAAAGCGGCGTCGCGGGGGGACGGAAAAGAGGGGGTGGGCCGCTTCAGCGGTGCGGGTCCCTTGATGCTCGTGTGGTCCGGACAGGCCGTATCACTGGTCGGAAGCGCCGTTCTCAGATTCGCTTTCATTATCGAGGTCTGGTCCACCGGGGAGCAGGCCACCGCCGTCACCGCGCTGTCTCTCTGCGCCCTGCTTCCGCAGGCGCTGTTCAGCCCGTTCGCGGGCGCGATAATCGACCGCATCCGCAAACGTTCCGCCCTCCAGATCGCCGACGCGGGCGGATTCCTCACCGTCGGTCTCCTCGCCGCCGTGCACTTCTTCGGCGGCGGCCTGGAACCGTGGCAGGTCTACCCGGCCACCGTCCTCCTCGGCGTCAGCGCCGCCTTCCAGCTGCCCGCGCTCACCGCCGCCGTACCCCTCCTGGTGCGCAAGGACCAACTGGGCCGCGCCAACGGCCTGCTGGCCGGAGCGAGGAGCGCCGCGGGGATCTGCGGCCCGGCGCTCGGCGGCGTCATGGTCGCCGTCTCCGGGATCGGTGCCGTCCTCGTCATCGACCTGGTGAGCTACGCCTTCGCGCTCATCGGCGTACGCGTCGTACGGATGAGGGGCGACAAGGTCCCCGAGGGCGCGGGCGCGCCCCGCTCCAAGATCGTCGCGGAGGCCGTGGAAGGGCTGCGCTACCTCTTCCGGCAGGCGAGCCTGCGCGACATGACCGTGAACTTCTGCACGGTCAACCTCGTCATGGTCTTCGGCTTCGCCGTCATCCAGCCGATGGTCCTGCTCAAGTCCGGCAACGGCGCGCTCGCCGCCGTCAACAGCGCGATCGGCGTCGGCGGAGTCGTCGGCGGTCTGCTGATGGCGGCCTGGGGCGGCCCGAAGAACCGGGGCCGGGGCATGATGCTCGGCATCGTCGGCATGTGCCTGTCGGCGCAGATCGGGATGGCCCTGGTCGGCGGGGTCGCCGGCTGGTGCGCGGCCATCCTGGTCGGCGCGCTGCTCATGACGCTCGTCAACGCCTCGATGCAGGCGATCGTGCAGACCAAGGTCCCCCAGGAGTGGCAGGGCCGGGTCTTCGGCGCCGTCATGTTCCTGTCGCAGATCTCCGTACCGCTGGCCACGGCCGTCTCCGGGCCGCTCGCCGACGGCCTCTTCGAGCCGCAGGCCGCGGACGGGGCCGGCGTCTTCGTACTCCTCGGCCCCCTGTTGGGCGACGCGCCGGGCAGCGGCATGGCGGGGATGCTCCTCCTCGCCGGCGTCGCGGGCCTCGCGGTCGCACTGTGGGGCCTGGCGAGCCGCTCCATCAGGGACATCGACGTACTGCTGCCGGACATCGACGCCGATGTCGACGGTGGCGATGGCGATGGCGACGAGACCGAGCGCAAGGGCGACAAGGGCGACAAGGGCGTCAAAGGCGTCAAGAGTGGCAAGGGCGGTGAGAAGGATGACGCGGTGCGTGCATGAGCTCTTCGAGGAGTGGGCGGGACGTACGCCTGACGCGACAGCGGTGGTGTACGAGGGTGAACGGCTGACGTACGCCGAACTGGACGCCCGGGCCGCCCGGTTGGCGGGCCTCCTCGCGGCGCGCGGCGTGACGCGCGGCGCCACCGTCGGGGTGTACCTGGAGCGCTCCGTGGAGCTGGCGGTGGCGGTCCTCGGCACGCTGAAGGCGGGGGCGGGCTACGTGATGCTGGACCCCGGCTTCCCGGCGGGACGGCTGCGGGGGATGGCGGCGGACGCGGGGGTGGCGGTGGTGTTGGCGGGGCGTGCTGCGGGCGGGCCCGTGGGGGATGCGGGCGTGCCAGTGGTGTACGTCGAGGACGCCGCACGCGCGCGGCCCTTGGCGCGCGGGGCGGTGCGGGTGGCGCCCGATGACGTGGCCTGCGTGATGTTCACCTCCGGGTCGACGGGGCGGCCCAAGGGCATCGTCGCACCGCACCGCGCCGTCACCGCCACGCTGACCGGCCAGGACTTCGCCTCCTTCGGTCCCGGCTCGGTGTGGGTGCAGAGCGCGCCCGTGTCGTGGGACGCGTTCGCGCTGGAGCTGTGGGGGCCGCTGCTGGGCGGCGGGACGTGCGTCCTGCATCCGGGGCGCCGCCCCGACCCGGTCGTGATCGCGAGGCTCGTCGCCGCGTACGGCGTCACGTCCATGTACCTGTCCGCGTCCCTGTTCAACGTCATCGTCGACGAGTATCCGCGCGCGATCGCCGGGCTTCGCGAACTGGTCGTCGGCGGCGAGACGCTGTCGCCCCCGCACGTGGCCCGCGCCCTGGAGCGCGAGCCGGGCCTGCGGATCACCAACGGCTACGGCCCCGTCGAGTGCATGGTCTTCCTCACCGTCCACCACGTCACCCCGGAGGACGCACGCGGAGACGGTCCGATACCGATCGGCCGCCCGCTGGCGGGCAAGCGGCTGTACGTGCTCGACGAGCGGCTGCGGCCGGTCGCGGACGGCGTCACCGGTGAGCTGTACGCCGCCGGGGCGGGCGTCGCGCGCGGCTACTGCGACGCGTCGCTGACGGCGGAGCGGTTCGTGGCGGCGCCGCCCGGCACCGGCGCCGAGGCCGCGGGTGAACGCGTCTACCGCACCGGCGACTTGGCGCGGCGAAGGGCCGACGGGACCTTCGAGTACCTGGGCAGGGCCGACGGCCAGGTGAAGATCCGGGGCTTCCGGGTGGAACCGGGCGAGGTCGAGACCGCGCTGGCCCGCCACCCCGGAGTCGACCGCGCCGCCGTGGTGGCGACCCGCGCGGAGGCGGACGGCGAGCGGCAACTGGTCGCGTACGTGGTCCCTACGGCCCGAAGCGAACAGGCCGTCTCTGAAGCCGAATTGCGCGCCCACGCGGAACGCGAACTCGCCGACTTCCTGGTGCCCGCGGCCTTCGTCCCGCTGGACGCGCTGCCGCTGACGGCCAACGGCAAACTGGACCGGGCGGCGCTCCCGAAGCCGTCGCTCCGGGCCGAGACCCCGGCACCGCGCGCAACCGACGTCGACGACGCGGAGAGCGGGACGGTCCGCGCCCTGTGCACCCTGTTCGCCGATGTCCTCGGCGTCGCGTCGGTCGGCCCGCACGACGACTTCTTCGGCTTGGGCGGCCACTCCTTGCTGGCGGCGCGGGTCCTCGGCCGCGTCCACGCGACGCTGGGCGCCGAACTCGACCTTCGTACGCTCTTCACGGCGGCCACCCCGGCGGGGCTGGCACCGTACGTCGACGCCGCCGCCGCCGACAAGTCCCCGCGGCCCGCGGCCCCTTCGCCGCTCGCCACCGCCGCCCCGCTGCCCGTCTCCCACGCCCAGCACCGGCTGTGGTTCCTGGACCGGCTCGGCGCCGGAGTCGCGTACAACCTGCCCATGCTGGTGCGGCTGCGCGGCGCGGTCGACCCGGACGCCCTGGGGGACGCCCTCGCGGACGTCGCCGTCCGGCACGAGGTGCTCCGTACCGTCTTCGACGAGGTGGACGGCGCTCCGGTGCGGCGCGTACTGAGCGGCACCGAGGCCAGGCCACCGTTCCGGCACCGCACGGTGCCGCGGGCCGATCTGCCAACGGCGGTCGAGGACGCCTCCCGGCACCACTTCGACCTGCGCCGCGAACTGCCCCTGCGAGGCGCGCTGTTCAGCACCCACGAGCGACCCGACGAGCACGCCCTGCTCGTCCTGGTCCACCACATCGCCGGGGACGGCTGGTCCCTCGCACCACTCTTCCGCGACCTGTCACGCGCGTACGCGGCACGGACCGCGGGGGCGGGCACGGCCGTCTCGGAAACGCTGCCGCCTTTGCCCATCACGGATGCCGAGCAGGCCCGCCGCCAGGCACCCCGCTCCGGTCCGCCCGCCGCCCCCGCGTCCCTCGCCGCTCGGACTGCGGGAGGCTCCGCCGTCTCGGGGCCGCTGGCGCCCCTGCCCAGCGGTTACGTCGGGCAGGCTCGCCGTTCGGCGGATGACCTCGGCGCGTCCGCTGCCCGCGACGACGCAGGGTCCGCTCGGACTGCGGGAGGCTCCGCCGTCTCGGGGCTGCTGGCGCCCCTGCCCAGCGATTACGTCGGGCAGGCCCGCCGTTCGGCGGACGACCTCGGCTCGTCCGCTGCGCCCGTCGATGACGCGTCCCTCGACGCCCTGGCCGCAGCAGGCCCCGCCGGCCCGGGAACGCTGCCGCCCCTGCCCCTCACCTACGCCGAACATGCCCGCCGCCAGGCAGCCCGTCTCGGCTCGCCCGCCGACCCCTCGTCCCTCGCCGCCCGCCAACTCGACTACTGGAAGCGGACCCTGCGAGGCGTCGGACCCGACGGGCCTCTGCTTCCCCGGCGTTCGGACCGGCCCGCCGTGCCGGGGTCCGTCGCCGCGACCGTGGTGCGTCGGCTCGACGCGGCCGTCCACGCTCGCGTCGTCGACGCCGCCCGCGCTCAGGGCGCCACCCTCTTCATGGCTCTGCACACCGCACTCGCCGGCGTCCTCGCGCGGGCGGGCGCGGGCGAGGATCTGGCGATCGGCGCGCCGGTGGCGGGGCGCGCGGGGGACGGCAGTGTGGAGGACGCCGTCGGGTTCTTCGTGAACATGCTCGTGCTGCGCACCGACGTCTCCGGCGACCCGAGCGCGCGGCAGCTGCTCGCCCGCGTCCGGGAGGCGGACCTCGGCGCCTTCGCCCACCAGGACGTGCCGTTCGAGCATGTGGTGGGCGAGCTGAATCCGCCGCGTACGCGGGGCCGGCAGCCGTTCACCGACGTCGTCCTCGCCCTGCAGAACAACGCGCGCGCCGACGTGGACCTGCCCGGCGCCGACGCCGGAGTCGAGGTGGTGCGTACCGGCGAGGCCCGCTTCGAGCTGCTCGTCGACGTCACCGACGCCGTCGGACCCGGCGGGGCCCCCGAGGGCCTGACGATGACCTTCGAGTACCGCGTCGACTCCCTGGAGGAGCCCTTCGTGGAGTGGCTCGCGGACGCGCTGCCCCAGGCCCTGGAGGCAGCGGCCGCCGCACCGGACACACCACTGTCCGCACTCGTCCCCACCGGGCCCCCGCGCCGCGCGGACGACAGCGACAGGGGCAGGGGCAGGGGCGGGGGCAGGGACGGGGACGGGGACAGGGGTAGCGACGTGGCCGCAGCCGGCCCCGTCACCCCGCTGGAGCGCGACATCACCGCCGTCTGGCGCGACGTCCTCGGCGTGCCGGACGGCATCGGGCGGGACGACGACTTCTTCGCCCTCGGCGGCAACTCACTGCGCGCGCTACGGGTCGCGGCCCGCCTCACCACCGACACACGAACCGTGACGGCCGCACAGCTCTTCGCCGCCCCGACCGTCGCCGCCCTCGCCACCGAACTGGCCCGGGCGCCCGTGACCGCAGGCCCCGCCCCCGCCCCCATCCCACGGCGGCCACGCGTGCCCCGCCGACAGGAACAGCAGAGCCACCTCGGCAAGAAACAGGAGGAGAGGCCGTGGACCTCAGCGTGATGTTCTTCGGCGCGGACAGCGCGGACAGCGCAGGCGGTGCAGTCAGTACAGGCGGTGCAGCCGGTGCGGTCAACGCGGACCGCGCCACCCCCCACTCACAGACATACGACGACATCCTCACCGTCGCCCGTACCGCCGACCGCCTCGGTTTCCACGCCATCTGGACCCCCGAGCGCCACTTCCAGCAGGTGGGCCAGGTCTTCCCCAGCCCGCCCGTGCTCAGCGCGGCCCTCGCCGTCGCCACCGAGCGCATCCACATCCGCGCGGGCAGCGTCGTACTGCCGCTGCACCACCCGCTGAAGGTCGCCGAGGACTGGGCGGTCGTCGACAACCTCTCGCACGGCCGGGCCGGGATCTCCGTCGCCACCGGCTGGCACTCCACCGACTTCACCCTGGCCCCGGACCACTACGAGGACCGCCGCGAGCGGACCCTTCGGGCCATCCCGGAGCTGCGGCGCTTGTGGGCGGGCGAGGCGGCCACCTATCCGGACGGCACCGGGCAGCCCGTCGGCGTCGTCTCGCAACCCCGGCCCGTGCAGCGGGAGTTGCCGCTGTGGATCACCACCTCCGGCAACCCCGAGACCTGGGAGGCCGCCGGGCGCCTGCGCGCCGGAGTGCTCGGCGCGACCGTCGGGCAGAGCAGGGACGAGCTGGCCGAGAAGATCGCCCGCTACCGCGCCGCCTGCGCCGCCGCCCCCGACCAGGCGGGCACCGACGCGCACGGCCGCGTGACGCTGATGGCACACACGTACGTCGGCGCGGACGACGCGGAGGTGCGGCGCCTGGCCGCCGCGCCCCTCAAGTCGTACCTCGCCTCGTATCTGCGGCAGACCGCCGCCAACCGCGCCGCCGGGGCGCGCGAGGGCGCGGAGCTGACCGGCGAACAGACGGCGATGCTCGCCGAGTTCGCCTTCCAGCGCTATCTGACCTGGGGCAGCCTCCTCGGCTCGCCCGGCACCTGCGCCAAGATGCTCGCCGACCTGCGCGACCTGGGCTGCGACGAGGTGGCCTGTTTCATCGACTTCGGCATCGGACGGGACGAAGTACTCGCGGGGCTGCACCGCCTCGCCGAGCTGAGAGAGGCCGCCGCACTGTGACCCCGAACCAGCCTTCCACGACCCCGCACCAGCCCTCCATGGCAGACCGCTTCAGCGCCCTCAGCGGTGAACAGCGGATACGGCTGATGCGCCGCCTCGTCGACGCGGGCCGCGCCCGGGAGATTCCCGCGGTCGTGCCGCCCCGCGACGCCGGCGGCACCGTGCCGCTGAGCCCCGCCCAGCGGGACCTGTGGGTGTACGAGTCGCTGTATCCCGGTACTCCGGCCCTCAACCTCTGCTGCGCCTACCACTTCGACGACGCAGGCGTGTCCGTCGACCCGGCCCACCTGGAGGCCGCGCTCACCCTCATCCAGGCCCACCACGACATCCTGCGCACCCGCATCTCCGGCACGGCGGACGACCCGCGCGTCGACTTCCCCGACGAGGGTCCCTTCGTACTGGAGCGCGAGGACCTGCGCGGCACGGGCACCACCATCGAGGAGGCCTTCCGGGCCTTCCGCCGCCGCCCGTTCGACCTCACGGCGGAGCGGCTGATCCGGGGCCGCTTCGTGCGCGTCGACGACACGCGTACGACGCTGATGCTGAGCCTGCACCACATCATCACCGACTGGTGGTCCTTCGACGTCCTGCAGAGCGAGTTCGCCGAGGCGTACCGCGCCGTGCGCGACGGCACCGAGCCGAAGCTGGCCCGGCCCACCGTCCAGTACGCGGACTTTGCCTCCTGGCAGGGCGAGTTGGAGGCCGCCGGGGTTTTCGACGCGCGTCTCGACTTCTGGCGCCGGTACCTGGCCGACCCGCCGGGTCCGCTGACGGTGCCGGGCCACGGCAGCCCGGAGACCGGCAGCCCGGAGACCGACAGCCCGTCGACCGACGGCGAGGACGGCATCGTGCAGATCCGCTTCCGCGTCGACGCCGACACCACACGGGCCGTCCGCGCGCTGGCCCGCGAGCGGGGCGCGTCCGTGTACGTCGTCCTCATGACGGCCTTCGCGGTCCTCGCGCACCGCGTGTCCGGCGCCGACGACCTGGTCATCGGCACGCCGGTAGCCAACCGCTCTACCAAGGGCCTCGAACACGTCATCGGATACGTGATGAACGCCGTGCCGACCCGCTGGCGCATCGCCGAAGACGACTCCTTCGCCGACGTCCTGGCCCGGTTCGGCACGGACTTCCCCGCCCTGATGGCGGGCGCCGACCTGCCGGTGGGCCGCATCGTCTCGGCCGCCGCTCCCGAACGCAGCGCGGGCCGCTCCCCTCTCTTCCAGTGGGTGTTCATGCACCTCACGGAGCAGCCGAGCGTCTCCGCCGTACGGGAGTTCGCCGAGCCCGAGCGCATCCACACCGGCGGCGAGCACGACCTCGTGGGTGTCGTACGGGACAGCGGCGACGGCATGGACGGCAGCTTCGAGATCCGTACGGACCTGTTCTCGCCCGAGGCGGTGATCCGCTGGGCGGACAGTTACCTGCATCTGCTCAAGCAGGTCGCCGCCGACCCGGCCGCCCTCCTGCGGGACCTCGACGTGGTCCCCGAGGCCGAACGCCGCCGCCTGCTCGCCCTGGCGCGGGGCCCGGCCGCGCCCGCGGCCGAGTCCCTTCCGGACATGGTCGCCCGGCACGCCGCCCGGACCCCCGACGCGCCCGCCCTGGAAGCGGACGGGCTGAGTCTGACGTACGCCGAACTCGCCGCGCGGGTCGAGCGGTTGGCCGAGGTGCTCACCCGCCACGGGGCGGGACCGGGGCGGACCGTCGCGCTCGCCGTCGGGCGCGGCGCGGACCTCCCGGTGGCCGCGCTCGCCGTGCAGCGGACCGGGGCCGCCTATCTGCCGGTCGACCCGGACTACCCGACGGAACGCGTCCGCCGCACGCTCGACGACGCGGCACCGGTACTTCTCATCACGGACACGCGGACGGCCACCGCCGGGGTGCTGCCGCGGACCGACCTGCCGTGGCTGGTCCTGGACGAGGGCGTGTATGCGGGGGAGTCCCTGGCGCCCGAGCCCCTCACCCCCACGCCCCTCACCCCCACGCCCCTCGCCCCCGCACCCCTCGCCCCCGCGCCCCTCAGCCCCGCACCCCACCCGCCCACCCACGCCGCCTACGTCATCCACACCTCCGGCTCCACCGGCACCCCCAAGGGCGTCGTCGTCACCCACGCCGGGGTCGCCGCGCTCGTCCACAGCCTTGTGGACCGCTTCGCGCTGGACGCCGGGTCCCGGGTCCTGCTGCTCGGCTCACCGGCGTTCGACATCTCCGTCGCCGAGATGTGCATGGCCTTCGGGCCCGGCGGCACCCTCGTCGTGCCACCGCCGGGCCCGCTCGCCGGGGACGGCCTGGGCCGCGTCCTCACCGAGCGGCGGATCTCCTGCGCGATGGTGCCGCCGTCCGTCCTCGCGACCGTGCCCGAGGGCCCCTACCCGGCGCTGCGCGCGCTCGCGGTCGGCGCCGAGGCCTGCCCGCCCGCGCTCGTGGCCCGCTGGGCCGTCGGCGGGCGCCGCTTCCACAACGCGTACGGGCCCACCGAGGCCACCGTCGCCGCCACCCTCTCCGGCCCGCTGACCGGCGACGGCACCGCCCCGCCCATCGGCACCCCCGTCGCGGGCACCACCGCGTACGTCCTCGACGCGCGGCTGCGCCCCGTGCCCACCGGAGTCGCGGGCGAGCTCTACCTCGCCTCGGCGGGTCTGGCCCGCGGCTACCTGAACCGGCCCGCCGCCACCGCCGAACGCTTCGTCGCCGACCCCTACGGCACCCCCGGCTCCCGCATGTACCGCACCGGCGACCTGGCGTACCGCGACGACGACGGCACCCTTCACTACCTGGGCCGCACCGACGAGCAGGTCAAGCTGCGCGGCCTGCGCATCGAACCGGGCGAGGTCGCCGCGGCCCTCACCGAGCACCCCGCGGTGGCGCGGGCGGTCGCGGTCATACGCGAGGACGGCGGGGAGGACGGCAGCGAGGACGGCGACGACACCCACAGCCGCCACAGCCGCCACAGCAGCCACGGCCGTCACAGCAGCCACAGCGGCAGTCACCGCAGCAGGCCACAACTGATCGCCTACGCCGTGCCCGCCCCCGGAACACACACCCTCGACCCGAACGAACTCCTCGCCTACGCCGCCACCCGGCTGCCCGCACACATGGTGCCCTCGGACATAGTGCAGCTGCCCGAACTCCCCCTCACTCCCAGCGGAAAACTCGACCGTACGGCCCTGCCCGCACCCCGGCCCCGCTCATCGACGCGGGCACCCGCCTCTACCCGCGAACGAGAACTGTGTGGCCTCTTCGCCCAGGTCCTCGGTGCCGAAGAGATCGGCGCCGACGACGACTTCTTCCGGCTCGGCGGCGACAGCATCATGGCCATCCAGCTCGCCGGACAGGCGTCGGCGGCCGGACTCGTCCTCGCCCCGCGCGACGTGTTCACCCTGCGTACGCCCGCACAGCTGGCCGTCCACGCGCGGTCGGCGACCGCCGAGGGCGGCCCGGACGCCTCGGACACCGGCGTCGGCCGCTTCCCGCTCACGCCCATGATGCGGTGGTGGCTCGAACAGGGCGGCGACACCTGGGCGTTCACCCAGTCGATGGCGTTCCCCGTGCCGCCCGGCACGGACCGGGAGCGGATCGAGGCCGCGGTGCGCGCGCTCACGGAGCGGCACGGGGCGCTGCGGATGCGGCTGCTGGCGTCGGAGCTGGAGATCGAGGTGACGCAGGAGGCTCCGCCCGGGGCAGCCGGACTCGTACGGGTCGAGGTCACCGACGAGACCGAAGCGCTCGGCACAGCACGGGAGTTGGCACGTAAAACCCGCCTCGCCCCCGAGGACGGAGAGATGCTGCGCGCCGTCTGGCTCGACGCCGGGCCGGGTCGGCGGGGCCTGCTGCTCCTGACCCTGCACCACCTGGCGGTCGACGGCGTTTCATGGCGGATCATCGGCCCGGAACTGGCCGCAGCGCTATCGGGCGACGGCGGGGGCGGGGGCGGGGGCGCCGTGACCGTGACCCCGGCCCCCGGCACCTCCTTCCACCGCTGGGCCGGGCTGCTCGCCGAGGCAGCGATGAGCCCGGAGCTGGAGGCGGAACTGCCGTGGTGGCAGGCGAGTGTGTCGGCGTCGGAGCCGGAGGAGTCCAGGTTCGTCACCGCGACGACGGGGCGGGGTGCGGGCGCCCGCCGCGCGACCCTCACCGTGGACCTCCCGGCCGACCTCACCGAGGCCGCACTCACCACGCTGCCCGCCGCCTTCAACTGCGGCCCCGACGCGGTACTGCTCACCGCGCTCGCCTCAGCCGCCGTACGCCACCGGGGTTCGGGCACCGGCCTGCTCGTACATCTGGAAGGACACGGCAGGGAGGCGTTGTCCGCGCCTGCGGACGTGTCCCGCACGGTCGGCTGGTTCACGACGCAGTACCCGGTCCTGCTCGACCTGGGACAGGAGGGGGGCGCCGAGGCGCTCAAGGCCGTGAAGGAGCGGCTGCGGTCCGTGCCGAACGGGGGCATCGGCTGGGGACTCCTGCGCCACCTCAACCCGAAGACGGCCCCGCTCCTCGCCGAACTCCCCACACCCGACGTACGTTTCAACTACCTCGGCCGCTTCACCTCCGAGGACGCGGCGGGCGGCGAACTCCTCGCGGCCGGCCCCGACGCGGTCCCGCTAGCCCACGCGGTGGAGATCGACGCCCTCGCCAAGGAGGGTGAGGACGGTGGGCTGTGCCTCGAAGCGACCTTCTCGTACGCGGAAGGGGTCCTCGCGGAGTCGGAGGTACGGGAGTTCGCCCGACTGTGGCGGGATGCGATCGCCGTACTGGCGCGGGAGACGGAGAGAGGCGGTCCGGTCGGCGCCACGCCGTCGGACTTCCCACTGGTGGGCCTCTCGATGGAGCAGCTGGCGATGCTGGAGGGGGACTTGGCGGGTCTTGCTGAGCCCGGGGGTCTTCCCGACGGGGCGAGTCCCCACGAGGCGAGCCCCGACGACGGGGTCGGACTCCCTGGCCTGGCGGACCTTGCTGGCCCGGGGGATCTCCCTGCGCGGGGCAGCCTCTCGGGCCCGGCGGACCTTCCTGGCCCGGCGGATGTGCCTGGCCGGGCAGGTCTCCACGAGGCGAGCCCCGGCGATGGGGTCGGGCTCTCTCGTCTGGCGGGCCTTGCGGGTCCGGGGGGTCTCCCTGCGCGGGGCAGCCTCTCGGGCCCAGCCGACCTACCCGGCCCAGCGGACCTTCCCGACCCGGCGGCGGAGCCGGAGGGTGGGCGATGAACGGGCGTATCGCGGACGTTCTGCCGCTCACCCCGGTCCAGGAAGGGCTGCTCTTTCACGCCGTACGGGACTCTGATGGCCCCGACCCCTACCTCGTCCAGGCCCGCTTCCACATCGGCCACGCGATCAGGCCCGAGACAGTACGGGCCGCGCTCGGCGCCCTCATGGAGCGGCATCCCAATCTGCGGGCCTGCTTCCGGTACGAACGTCTCGACCGGCCCGTACAGGTGATCCCGCACGAGGTCGCCGTGCCGTGGAGGGAGGCCGACCTGACCGGGCGGGCACCGGCCGAAGTGGACGCGGCCACCGCCCAGTTGCTGGCCGCCGACCGTACCCGCCGCTTCGACCTGGCGCGCCCGCCGGCCCTCCGCGCCCTGTTCATACGGCACGACACCGGCAGCGAACTCGTCCTCTCCTTCCACCACATCCTGCTCGACGGCTGGTCGGTCCCGGTCCTGGAACGCGACCTCGCGGCCCTGGTCACCGGCAGGACGCTGCCGCCCGCCGTGCCCTACCGGCAGTACGCGCTGTGGCTGAGCCGCCAGGACCAGGGCCGCGCCGAGGCGGCCTGGCGCGAGGCACTCGCGGGCCTGGAGCGCCCCGCACCCCTCGTACCCCCGGTACCTCCGGCAGCCCCGGCGCCCCCGGGCGACGACGCGGGCGGCGACACGGGCGGCGACTCCGCCGACGAGCCCGATACCGTGCGCCTGCACCTCACCGCCGAGCTCACCACCGCCCTTGCTCGCCGCGCCGCCGCCGAGGGCGTCACGCTCAACACCCTGACGCAGGCCGCCTGGACCCTGGTGCTCGCCCGGATGACCGGCGGGCGGGACCTGGTCTTCGGCGGGGTCGTCTCGGGCCGCCCGCACGATCTGCCCGGTGCGGGCGAGATGGTGGGCCTGTTCATCAACACGCTGCCCGTACGGGTCCGGCTGCGCGACGGGGAGACCGTCGGGGAGCTGCTCACCCGGATCCAGGACGAGCAGTGGGGCCTCGCCCCGTACCACCACGTGCGGCTCACGGACGTACAACGGATGGCGATCCCGATCCCCGGCACGGGACGTGGACATGGTCCCGGGCCGGGCGAACTCTTCGACTCCGTCCTCGCGTTCGAGAACTTCCCGCGTGGGGCGGCGCGGGGCCCGCGGGACGACGGCCCGCACACCGTCCGCGTCACGGACGTACGGGATGCCACGCACTACCCCGTGACGCTCGCCGTCGTCGCGGGCGAACGGATGCTCCTCTCGGTGGGTTGCCGGCGTGGCATCTCCGCGGCGGCGGTCGCGGCACGCGTGGCGCGGGCGTTCGAGCAGCTGGCGGGCGACCCCGCGACGCCGGTGGACCGGATCGACGTACTCCCGGAGCAGGAGCACCGCGAACTGCTGGCACGGTCCGCCGGAACGCGGACGGCGCGGACGGCGCGGACGGCGCCCTCGGCCGGGCCCGCCACCATGACCGGACGGTTCGCCGAGCAGGCGGCGCGCACGCCGGACGCGCCAGCCGTAGAGAGCGCCGACGGCGACAACATCCTCACGTACGCCCGACTGGCCGAGGAGTCGGACCGCCTGGCCCGCCGCCTCACCGCGGCGGGCGTGACGCCCGGCTCGACGGTGGCTCTGCTCCTACGACGTTCGCCGTCGCTGGTCATCGCGCAGCTCGCGGTGCTCAAGGCGGGGGCGTGCTGGCTGCCCCTGGACCAGGCGCAGCCGGCCGAGCGGCTGGCGCGTCTGCTGGACGGGGCGTCGGCGCGGCTGGTGCTGACGGAGGGGGAGCCGTCGGCGCGGCTACCTGCGCACGTACGCCGACTGCCCGTGCACGGGGATTCACCGGAGGCCGGACGGCTCACCGTGTCGCCGCACCCCGAGTCCCCGGCGTGCGTGATGTACACATCCGGTTCGAGCGGCGAGCCCAAGGGAGTCGTGGTCCCGCAGCGGGCGATCGTGGAACTGGCCGGGGACACGCGTTTCCGACCCGGGGGGAGGGGCGAGCCGGGTGCGGCGCACGCGCACAGCCGCGTCCTGCTGCACAGCCCGCACACGTTCGACGCCGCCACGTACGAGGTGTGGGTCCCGCTCCTGAACGGCGGCACGGTGGTGATCTGCCCCGACGAGCCCGTCACCCCCGCCCTGCTGGCGAAGGTGCTGCCCGAGCGGCGTGTCACCGCGCTGTGGCTCACGGCGGAACTCTTCCGCACGGTCGCGGAGTTGGCACCGCGGTCGCTGCGCGGGCAGCGCGAGGTGTGGACCGGCGGCGACATCGTCGACCCCGAAGCGGTGCGCCGCGTGAGGGAACACTGCCCCGGCACGGCGATCGTCAACGGCTACGGCCCTACGGAGACGACGGTCTTCGCGACGACGCATTACGTTCCGGCTGCGGGTGTGCTGGGCCCCAGCATCCCGGCGCCCGGTGTCCCGGCGCCCGGTGTCCTGGCGCCCGGTGTCCCGGCGCCAGGCGTCCCGGTGCCAGGCGTCCCGGTGCCCGGGCTCCCGGTGTCCGGGCTCCCGGTGTCCGGTGCCCCGGCCGACGATGCCCCGGCCCCCGGCATACCGACCGACGTCATCCCGCCCCACCGGACCAGGGTCCACCACGCCCCGGCCTCCGACATCCCAGCCGACGGCACCCCGGCGACCGGCCTTCCGGCGCCCGGTGTCTCGGCCCACCACCTCCCGGCTGAGGGAATCCTGGCCGACGGAGTCCTGGCCGACGGAGTCCCGGCCGACGGAGTCCCGGACCAGCACGTTCCGGTCACCGGTGCGCTGGCTCCCGGCGCCCTGGCCCCCGGCGCCCCGGTCGACCGGGCCACGACCCCGCGCGTTATGTCCCCCCACAACCCGACCCCCCACAACCCGGCCCCCCACAACCCGGCCCCCCACAACCCGGCCCCCCACCTCCCGCACACCGCCCCGAGCGGCGGCCCGCTGCCGATCGGCCGCCCGCTGGACGGCACCCGCGTCCACGTCCTGGACGCCCGCCTGCGCCCCGTGCCGGACGGCTGCGTGGGCGAGGTGTACATCGCCGGATCCGGACTCGCCCATGGCTACTTGGCCCGCCCCGCCGCCACCGCCGAACGCTTCGTCCCCGATCCGCACGGCACCCCGGGCACCCGTATGTACCGCACCGGCGACCTGGCCCGCAGAACCCCTGACGGCACCCTCGAATTCGCGGGCCGCGCCGACGACCAGCTCAAGATCCGCGGCTTCCGAGTCGAACCGGCGGAGGTGGAGGCAGCACTGATGACCTGCCCCGGCGTCACCCGCGCGGTGGTCGCCGCGAGGCCCGCGCCGGACGGCGGCAAGCGGTTGGCGGCGTGGGTGGTGCTGAAGGAGGACGGCCTGCCAACCCGAGCGGCGGAGGGGGCTCCGTCGACGTCAGTGGCGGAAGACGGCCACTCGGTCGCGGCGGTCGAGGACGACCTGTCGGCCCGCGCAGCAGCGAACGGCCGCTGGGCCCGAGCGGCGGAGGAGGCCCCGTCGACGTCAGTGGCGGAAGACGGCCACTCGGTCGCGGCGGTCGAGGACGACCTGTCGGCCCGCGCAGCAGCGAACGGCCGCTGGGCCCGAGC